>NZ_AULZ01000032.1 GCF_000422545.1 Desulfocurvibacter africanus subsp. africanus DSM 2603 | reverse complement strand
CTGTGGGAGATCGGCAGCCGGGACGCAAGCGGCAACGTGCTGGCCGGAGACGC
Organism: Desulfocurvibacter africanus subsp. africanus DSM 2603; assembly: GCF_000422545.1. NCBI lineage: Bacteria > Pseudomonadati > Thermodesulfobacteriota > Desulfovibrionia > Desulfovibrionales > Desulfovibrionaceae > Desulfocurvibacter > Desulfocurvibacter africanus. Next base: position 38,250 of record NZ_AULZ01000032.1, on the reverse strand, counting down.
CCTGACGCATGACACCAAGGACACCTACGTGCGCGCCGAAGGCCGCCTGGTGGCCACGGTGGGCGTTTCCGACCTGGTCATCGTCGAGACCACCGACGCGGTGCTCGTGGCCGCCAAGGACCGCGTGCAGGACGTAAAAAAGATCGTGGACGCGCTCAAGGCCTCCGGGCGCAGCGAGGCGACCATCCACCGCAAGGTCTATCGGCCCTGGGGCTCCTACGAGGGCATTGATCTTGGTTCGGGCTTTCAGGTCAAGCGCATCACGGTCAATCCCGGCTCGACCTTGTCTTTGCAGATGCACCACCACCGGGCCGAGCACTGGATCGTTGTGCGCGGCACGGCCAAGATCACCAGAGGCGACGAGACGCTTCTGCTCTCCGAGGACCAGTCGACCTACATCCCGCTTGGCACCACGCACCGGCTGAACAACCCGGGCAAGATCCCGCTCGAGCTCATCGAGGTGCAGACCGGCAGCTATCTTGGCGAGGACGACATCGTGCGTATGGAAGACGTCTACGGACGGGATAAGAATTAAAAGGCAGTGAGGAGGGCGCTGCCCTCCTCACACTCCACCTGCCAGGGGGAACGCCCCCCTGGACCCGCGCAATTAGGTAATGAAAGTCTTAAGATAGCAGGGTTCTTTCATGGTCTCGTGTCGCATCGCGATCACGAGGTCCCGACAAAACCGGCCTGAGCATGGCTTTTTTTCCAGGCAGCGGCTAAGGATGGGCAGGAGCCCAAGCCCCCATGCCCAAGCTAGATCCCGCCAGCAAAGCTCAGCCCCGCAAGTTCGGCACCTTCGCCGGGGTTTTCACACCGACCATCCTGACCATCTTCGGAGTCGTGCTCTTCCTGCGCATCGGCTGGGTCGTGGGCCATGTGGGGCTTGCCCATGCGCTGCTGATCATCGTCGTGGCCAACGCAATCTCCCTGGTCACGGCCCTGTCCCTGTCCGCCGTGGCCACGACCATGCATGTGGGCGCGGGCGGGGCCTACTATATGATCTCGCGCACGCTGGGTCTGCAAATCGGCGGGGCCATCGGCGTGCCCCTGTACTTGTCCCAGGCCCTGGGCACGGCCTTCTACACCATCGGCTTCGCCGAATCCCTGGCCAGCCTTTTTCCGGGCCTCGACGCCCGCTTGGTGGCCAGCGCCACCGTGTTGCTTTTCGGCCTGCTGGCTTGGATGGGTGCCGGCGTTGCCATCAAGGCCCTGTACGTCATCATGGCCGTGCTGGCTGCCGGGCTGCTGTCCTTTTTCCTGGGTGCGGCCACGAGCGAATGGATAAGGCCGGAGCTTGCCGCGTCCGAAGGCGTGCGGGTTAGCCTGTGGCAGGCCTTCGCCATATTCTTCCCGGCCGTCACGGGCATGATTGCAGGCCCGAGCATGTCCGGCGACCTGCGTAACCCCGGCCGCAGCCTGCCGCGCGGCATCCTGACCGCCATTGCCGTGAGCGCGGCCGTCTACCTTGCCGTGGCCGTGTGCCTGTCCCTGCTGGCCGATCCGGCCATATTGCGCGCCGACAGTCTGGTCATGGTTAATCTGGCAGCCGTGCCCTGGCTGGTGGTCGCGGGCATCTGGACCGCCACCCTGTCCTCGGGTCTGGGCAGCATGCTCACCGCTCCGCGCACGCTCATGGCCTTGGCCCAGGACAACATCGTGCCCGTCTGGCTGGCGAATCGCCTGGGAAGCGCCGGCGAGCCGCGCGCCGCCGTGCTCATGACCACGGCTTTCGCGGCTTCCGTGGCCTGGCTGGGCGGGGTCAACGTGGTGGCACCGATCATCACCATGTTTTTTCTGAACACCTTTGGTATGCTCAACCTCACGGCCGGTCTGGAGCGGCTGGTGAGCAGCCCCGGCTTTCGGCCGCGCATCGCCGTGCACTGGTCCGTGAGCCTGGCCGGAGCCTTGGCCTGCTACGCGGCCATGTTCCTCATCAACCCGCCGGCCACGGTTCTGGCCATCCTGGTTAGTTTCGGCATCTATTTCCTGCTCAAGCGGCGTTCCCTGGCCCAGGACTTCGGCGACATTCGTGGGGGCATCTGGCTCTCCCTGGCGCGGGCCGCCTTGCTGCGGTTGCGCGCCTACGCGCCTCAACCGCGCACGTGGCGGCCTTTCATCGCCGTGTTCACCAAGCTGTCCTCAGGCAATGCCGGAGATCCGGCTCGTGAAGGATGTGCTCTCAGCGGGCCTTCGGGCGTGTGCCGGGACGACCTGCTCGACCTGGGCTCCTGGCTTTGCGGCAAGTCCGGCCTGGCCACCTTCGTGCACGTGCTGGCCGACTCGCTCGGAAACAAGGCTGGTCGAGGCTTGCGCGCGGCCTCACGCCGACATCTGGCCGGCTTTCTGGGCGAGCGCGATGCCGTGGCCTTCACCGAATCCATCATCGCGCCCGACTTCGATCAGGGGGTGCTCTCGGTCATGCAGGCTTACGGACTGCCGGGTCTGGAGCCCAACGCCGCGCTCATGGGCTGGAGTCACCACCCGGAAAAGCGCCCCGGACAGCTCCGCCTGGCGCACACGCTGCTGGCCTTCCGGAAATCCGTGCTCTTCCTGCACGTCCCCCTGCAAGTCGGCTTCGGGCAGCGCCGCCGCATCGATATCCTGTGGACAGGCGGGCTGCACAATGGGCAGCTCAAGCTCATGACCTCCCATCTGCTGCGCCGCACGCCCGAATGGGCGCAGGCGGAGACGCGACTCATCCGGCCCGTGGGCGGCCAGGCCGGCATTCCAGGCGCGCGGCGGCATATGTCCAGGCTGCTGCGCGCGGCGCATCTGCAAGCCGAGCCCCTGGTCTTTGTGCTGGAAGAGGGACGGCCGTTTCTGGAGCAGATACGCCAGGCCACCGCGGGCGCGAGCCTCCTGCTGGTCGGCCTGCGCCTGCCCGAGGAGGACGACTTCGAGCGAGCCGCCCACTCCATCGACGAGTTCCTGGCCGAGATGCGCTGCGCCGTGCTGCTCGTCAGCAGCGCCGAGGCCGGAGACCTGCTCAAGCTGGACGAATCGAGTTCATAGCGCACCTGAAAGCCGCCCGCTCGGACGTTTCTCGCCTATAACAAACCGCCATGAACTGCGTGGATTCAGGGGCGCGTTCGCCCCAAAAAGAAAGGCCGCCCCCTCGCGGGAGCGGCCTTTGTCATGCTCTCGACTGATCGACTACTTCTGCATGGTCTCGATGACCTTGCCTTCGGAGTCGATGATCTTGAGCTGCACAGCGACGCCGCCATCCAGGCGGTGGGTAGCGCAGCTCATTCACGGGTCGTAGGCGCGGACAGCGAGTTCGACCGTATTCAGGATGCCCTGGTCGTACTTGCCGTTCTTGATGAGCGCCTTGGCTGCCTGCTTCACGGACAGGTTCATGCCCGCGTTGTTGTGCGTGGTGCCGACGATGAGGTTGGCGAAGGTGCACATGCCGTTCTCATCGCTCTTGTAGTGGTGGATGAGCGTGCCGCGCGGGGCCTCGACGCAGCCCACGCCTTCGCCGGCCTTGGGCACGATGTTCTTGGCCCGGATGTCGCGGCCGGTGATCTCGGGATCGTTCAGCAGCTCCTCGGCCCGCTCGCAGCACTGCACGAGCTCGATGAGCCGCGCCCAATGGTAGAGCAGGGTAAGGTGCGCGGGACGGCCGAACTCCTTGCGGAATATCTCCAGCTCCTTCTGAGCCAGCGGGGTGCGCATCTGGTCGCAGACGTTGATGCGCGCCAGGCAGTTGGAGCGATAGACGCCCTTGGCGTCGGTCTCGTCCAGCTTAATGCCGCCGTGCTTCTTGATGTACGGGAACTTGAGATAGGACCAGTCCTCGGTGTGCTCGGCAATGTAATTGCCGTATTCCGAGTACTTGAACTGGTCGTAGCTGCCGTCCCTGTCCATGAGGCGCAGTTCGCCGTCATACAGCTCCAGGGCGCCGGTCTCGGGAACCACGGTGCCGATGTAGCCGGATTCGAACACGCCCACGGTCTTCACCGCTTCCAGGTACTTGGGGAAGACGTTCTCGCGCGCGAACTTGATGGTGAACAGGCCGAATTCCTTGGCCTCCTTAATCACCTCGAGCAGTTCCTTGCGCTCCTCCTCCAGCATGGGCTTGGAGAAGCCGCCGGCCACAGCGGCCATCGGATGGATGACCTTGCCGGCAAACTTTTCAAGCGCCATCTGGGTCTTGTAGCGCATGTGCACGACTTGCTTGGCCAGCTCGGGGGCGGCGCCCACGATACCGACCACGTTGCGCACTGCCACGTCGGCGTCAGGACCCAGGACGAAGTCCGGGGCGGCCAGGAAGTAGAAGTGCAGGATCTTGTCCGGGATGTAGGCCAGCATCTGGCAGAATTCCCGGAGCTTGCGACCGGTTGGCGGCGGGGTCAGCCCAAGGCAACCGTCCACGGCCTTCATGGAGGCCAGGTGGTGGTTCCAGGGGCAGATGCCGCAGATGCGGTTGACGATACGGGGCACTTCCTCGATGGGACGCCCGACCACGAATTTCTCGAACCCTCTCAGGGACATGACGTTGAGCCGAGCATCGGCCACGTTGCCTGCGTCATCGAGCATGATCTCGATGCCGGCGTGTCCCTCGATACGCGTCACGGGCGCGATATTGAGAGTCTTAGCGACATTGGGGCTAGCTGCCATGTGTGCTTCCTCCTACCGAAGCCTAGATCTTCTTGAGCACGCCGTGGCCGCCGGAGAACCTTGCCAGGAAGCCGCGACGATCGGGCATCTTGGCCGGGTCATAGCCGACGGAGGCCAGGGCGCTCACGTAATCGATGAGCGGCAGGGCCGACTCGCGCACGGGGCCGTAGCAGCCGCGACAGGGCACGCGGGCAGAGATGCAGCGCGGAGTGCGCGCCTGCATGCCGCCGCAGCCGGCCCTGGTCACCGGACCAAGGCACATGAAGCCCTGCTCCAGCAAACAGCGCATATCGCTCACGGGCTTCTCCGGATCGTACTCCGGGGTCTCCAGCATGCGCTTCAGGACGCCGGTATCGGATTTCTTGCGCTCGCGCTTGGTGGGGCAGACGTCGCACACGCTGCGCTCGGGCAGCTTGAACTCGGTCTTGCCGTCCAGCAGCGCCAACACCGCGCCGGCGATCCACTCGGGATGCGGCGGGCAGCCGGGGATCTTGATGTCCACCTTGACGTGCTCGTCCAGCGCCGTGCAGTGCTCGAGCATGTGCGGGATATGGAACTTGTCCGGGTTGGGCCGCACGCCCTTGTCCACGGTCGTGGGAGAGTCGTGGTAGGAGAACTCGCGGATTTCGTCGTTGGTGTACATGTTGGCCAGGGCCGGCAGGCCGCCGTCCGTGGCGCAGGTGCCCAGCGCGATAAGGATGTCGCAGGACTCGCGCATCTTATGGAGCACCTCGAGGTGCTCGCTGTTCTTCACGCCGCCGGAAACGATGCCGACAACGGCCTTGGGGATTTCGAGATGCTTCCCCTCGCCGGTCTGGCCGTAATACTTTTTGTCGATAAGAACGGGAATGTGCACGAACTCAAGCGAAGGCAGCAGATCGACCAGGGCATCCCCGATATTGAGGATGGCGATCTCGCACCCCGAGCATGAATTCAACCATTCCTCTGCTACTTTGACCATGTATTCCTCCGTATTCGCGGAGCCGGAGGGCGGAAGCCGAGGCCCACCCTCCGGGTTCGGTTACGCGGTTACCGCTTGCTTGGCCTTCAGAGGATTGGGGCCGAGCTTCCTGATCTTGTCCGTGAACGAGGTCACCAGTTCAGCGAACCGGGGCGCCTCGGCGGAGGAGCACCATTCGATCATGAAACGCTCGGGATCAATGCCCAGGTCGGCGAGAACGAGTTTCGCGCCTTCAGCCCTAGCCAGTGCCTTGTGATTACCATCCAGGTAATGACATTCACCCAGGTGTCAGCCAAGCACCATGACGCCGTCGGCGCCTTTTTGGAGCGCATGCACCACCAGGTTCGGATGCACCATGCCGGAGCACATGACCCGGATGGCGCGCATGTTGGGCGGGTACTGCAGGCGCGAGACGCCCGCGAGGTCGCCGCCGGCATATGCGCACCAGTTGCACAGGAAGCCGATGATGACCGGTTCGTAAGTGTCAGCCATATCCGATAAACTCCTTCCTTGAAGGGTTGGCTATACGCTTTCCAGCATGGCATCCACCTGGGCCTTGATCTGGTCCATGGTGAAGCCGTGCACGTACACGCCCTGCTTGGGGCAGGTGGCCTCGCACAGGCCGCAGCCCTTGCATAGGGCCTGCTCGGTCTTGATGCGCCTGTAGGTGTACCCGTCCTTCTGGTAGTCCTCGAGACTGATGGCCAGATAGGGGCATACGTCGACGCAGAGCGCGCAGCCGTCGCAGTTGTCGGTGCGATAGCTCTTGATGGAGTCGAGCGTCATGGTCGCCTGGGAGAGAATGGTGCTCGCCCTGGAGACCGCTGCCTGGGCTTGGCCGATGGCCTCGTCCACAGGCTTCGGGTAGTGGCACAGGCCGGCCACGAACAGGCCGTCGACCGAGAGGTCAACAGGCTTCAGCTTGGGATGGGCCTCGGTGAGGAAGCCGTCGGCGCCGACCGAGCACTTGTAGAGCTTGGACAGCGAGTCGTCCTTGTGCGGCACGATGGCAGAAGCGAGCACCACGTAGTCCACCGGGATCTTGACGCTGTCCTGCAGGATCGGGTCATAGCCCTCGATGAACAGGGCGCTGCCTTCGGTGTAGACCTTGGGCTTGGCCTCTGGCTCGTAGCGCACGTACATGACGCCCTTCTCGCGGGACTCGCGGTAGATGTCCTCGCGGTGGCCGTAGGTGCGGATGTCGCGGTTGAACACGAACACGCCAGCGTTCGGATTGATCTTCTTGATGCTCAGGGCCGCCTCGACCGAGTGCGAGCAGCACACGCGCGAGCAGTAGGGCCGCTCGTCGTCGCGGGAGCCGACACACTGGATGAAGGCCACGTTCTTCGCGTTCTTCATCGCGCCGGGGTTGCTCTTGAGCAGGGCCTCGAAGTCCAGGTGCGTAAGAACGCGCTTGTCCTGGCCGTAGAGGTACTCCTTGGGCTTGTATTCTTTGGCGCCCGTGGCCACCACGGCTACGCCGTAGTTGAGGGCCAGCTCCTGGCCGCCGGCGTCGATCTTGCTCGTGAAGCTGCCCACGGAGCCCGTGGCGCTCTTGAGCTGAGCCTTCTTGTAGACCTTGATGTTCTTGTGGCCCTCGACCTGCTTGATGAGGCCCTCGACGAAGGGCTTGATCTCCTCGCCCTTCCAGGTGTGCGACAGGGCCCAGGCGTTGCCGCCGAGCTGGTCGCCCTTCTCAATCAGGGTCACGGGATAGCCCTGGTTGGCCAAGCCGAGCGCCGAGGTCATGCCGGAGATGCCGCCGCCGATGACCAGGGCCTTCTGGATGACGTTGACGCTGATCTTGTCCAGCGGCTCGAGGTACTGGGCCTTGGCCACGGCCATGCGCACCTGGTCCATGGCCTTCTGAGTGGCCTTTTCGGGCTCGTTCTGGTGCACCCAGCTGTTCTGGTTGCGGATGTTAGCCATCTCGAACAGGTACTTGTTGAGACCCGTGCTGGCCATGGTGTCCTGGAACAGGGGCTCGTGAGTCCTGGGTGTGCAGGCGGCCACCACCACGCGGTTCAGCTTATGTTCCTTGATCTTGGCGCTGATGAGGTCCTGGGTGTCGGCCGAGCAGGTGAACAGGTTGTTCTCGACGAACGCCACGTTCGGCAAGCTCTTGGCGTATTCCATGACCTTCTTCACGTCCACGGTGCCTGCGATGTTGATGCCGCAGGAGCAGACGAACACGCCGATGCGCGGAGCCTGGCCGGCCACGCTCATCTCGGGCGGGTAGGTCTTGGCCTTGGTCAGCGTGCCCTTGGCTTCGACCAGGGTTGCCGCGGCCATGGCGGCGGCGCTGGAGGCCTCGGTCACGGACTGCGGGATGTCCTTGGGGCCCTGGAAGGCGCCGGACACGAAGATGCCGGGCCTGCTGGCCGACACGGGCGCGAAGCTGCCGGTCAGGGCGAAGTTGTACTTGTCGGTCTTGATGCCCAGGGTCTTGGACAGCGCTTCGGCGCTCGTGGGGGCCTCAAGGCCGATGGACAGCACGAACAGGTCGTAGTCTTCGTAGATCTCCCTGCCGTCCTCGCTGGCGTAGCGGATGCGCACGCCCTTGCCGCCTTCGCCGGGCATGACCGTGTGTGGCCGGGCGCGCACGAACTTGATGCCCTTTTTCTTGGCGTCCTCGTAGTACTTCTCGAACTCCTTACCGTGGGAGCGGATGTCCATGTAGTAGATGGTCTGGTCCAGCTCTCCGGCGGTATGGTCCGCGGTGACCATGGCCTGCTTGATGGCGTACATACAGCACACGCTCGAACAGAAGCCATTGTCGCACTTGCTCGTGTTGCGCGAGCCGACGCACTGCAGCCAGGCGATCTTCTGGGGTTCCTTGTGGTCCGAGGGGCGCACGAGGTGGCCCATGCACGGGCCGCTGGCGGACAGAAGCCGCTCGTATTCGAGGCTGGTCACACAGTCGGGGACGTTCTTGCGGTCATGGCCGAAGAAGTCCACGCTGGTGGGATCGTAGGGCTTGAAGCCGGGAGCGGCGATGACCGCGCCGACGTTCAGGTCGATGGTCTTTTCCTTGTCCTCGAAGTTGATCGCTCCTGTGGGGCAGAACTTTTCACAGGCGCGACACTTTCCGGACTTGAGGTAGATGCAGTTTTCGGCGTCAATGACGTACTTGAGGGGCACGGCTTGGCCGTACTCGATGTAAGCCGCCTTGCGGGTGTCGAGACCCGCGTTGTACTCGTTGGAGACTTTCTTGGGACATTTTTCCGCGCACAGGCCGCAGGCGATACATTTGTCCATCTCGACGTAGCGGGGCTTCTGCCGGACCTTCACAGTGAAGTTCCCGGCATCGCCGGATACGCCAACAACCTCGGACATGGTCAAAAGCTCGATATTCAAGTGCCGACCGCACTCGACCAATTTTGGCGAGACTATTCACATCGCGCAGTCATTGGTCGGGAAGGTCTTATCCAGTTGCGCCATGACTCCGCCGATGCTCGGGCCTTTTTCTACCATGTAGACATAGTAGCCCGAATCGGCGAGGTCCAGGGCGGTCTGGATGCCGGCGATACCGCCGCCAACGACCATCACGGAACCTACTTTGGTCATAGACCTAAACCTCCCTTGCAGGTTTAGTTAAACGTAGGACAGGTGAAGCTCCATCGTATCTTCAGGCTCTCGCCTAGTAACCAGCGTCCAGATCCACACCAAGGCGCTCCCACTGGGCGGCAGCCTCGGCCTGGGCCTTCTCGACTTCTTCTTCGCTCCAGGGCTCCATGACCAGGGACTCGGCCACGAGCTGCCAGATGTACTTGACCTCGTACTTGCAATCCTCGGGGTAGTACTTGGGCAGTCTGCGCGAGATCTGGTCGCGGCAGTTGGAACAGCCGACCACGACGATATCCGCGCCGGAATCCTTGATCTGCTGGACCTTGAAGCGGCCATGGTAGGCGGAATGCTTCTCGTAGGGGCCGGGCCAGTTGCCGCCGCCGGCGCCGCAGCAGTAGTTGTTGCCGCGGTTGGGGTAGAACTCGACCCGCTTGCCCACGCACTGGTCGATGATCCAGCGGGCTTCTTCGTAGTAGGCATCCCCAAAATGCTTTTCCAGCTCGCGGCCATGCTTGCAGGAGTCATGGAAAGCGAAGGTCTTGCCTTCCCAGCGGCTCTTGTCGAGCTTGACGCGGCCTTGCTCGATGAGTTTCTTCAGGTAGTCATAGAGATAGACGTAGTTGACGGTGTTGCTCGCGTCCTCAAGGGCGCAGGACTTCATGCCGCTACGGCAGCCGTATGATCCGCCGCCGCAGTCGGGCATGATCATTGTGCCGACCTTGAGCTTGCGGTTCAGGTCCATCTTGCGCTGTGCCAGGGTCTTGGTGGCCTCGTAGTTGCCGGTGAACAGACCCCAGTCGACGGCTTCCCAGTTTTCCGAGGGAATGGTCCAGTTTTCCTTGGCGGCGTAGAAGATCTTCCACCACCACTTCTGGTCCTCGAAGTCGCCGTAGACTTCCTTGGAGTTGGGGAAGAACAGGACGCTCGCGCCTTCCTTGTCCACGGGCACGTAGAAGCCGGGGCATTCCTCCTCGGCCAACTCGTTGCCCACATCGGCCATGGACATCAGGTAGTCGTCCTTGGCGATGCCCATGTTGTTGCCGGTTTCAATGACGCGATCCACGCCCTTGTTCAGCACGCCGGGCACTTTGGAGCGCTCGCGCAGGTGCTTCATGTAGCCGAAGATGGGCACGATATCGATGCCCTGTGGACAGGCGTAGGCGCAACGGCCGCAGCCGGTACAGACCCATGGCCAATCAGAATCGACGACCTCGTCAATCATGCCGTAGGCAATCATGCGCAAGGCCTTGCGTGTGTCCCAGCCTTCCATTCCCGGCGTACCGGTGATGGGGCAACCGCTGGAGCACGTCCCGCACGTAAAGCAGGCGTTCAAGTCGAACTTGGCCAGCCGCTCCTTGATTGCGTCCGGCAGCGGTTTAGGCGCTAACGTCATAAAGCCCCCTTACCAAAGGTTAAAAGCGTGTTATATAGACCCCTTCTTTGACTTCTGATAACTTGATGTGTTTATTGTCAATGGTACTTCATGTCAATTTTTCGTGCTTATCCTTTTTTTAACAAAGTCCTAAGTAAACCATATGCAGGCGATAGCTTTTCCTAATACATGCTTCGCGTTTCGCGTGCTTGCCCTGGCAATCTTTTCGATCTAAGGAATTAAAAGTAGCAGCATCGGTGCTGTGCGCACAGTACTGATGGGCTTACCCAAGGTTTGGTACTTGAATGAACAAGCTCCGGGCGCTCCTTCTTCATGGAGATCCTGCGGTCAGAAGCGGCTTGCGGGACAGCTTAAGCCATTTGGATTTTATGCGAATTCTGGGAGAAGCCATTACCGCTTACGAGGCAATGGAACTTCTGGAGCATATTCCCTATGGCGTGATTTTTCTGGGCCTGGAATTGCCTGGCGAGGTAAGCGGTCTGGAGCTGGCTCAGATGCTCATGGGGCGCAAGTCCCGTCCCGCCTTGGTGTTCATCGCTTCGGACGAGTCGAAAGCCTATAAGGCTTTCGAGTTGGAGGCTCTGGACTATCTTATCTGGCCCGCGGGCCGCGAGCGTCTGTCTCGCACCGTGGACCGCCTGCGCCAGTTGCGTTCCGGGTTCATGCAGGCGCCTAGGCCGTCCCTGATCCCGGAGCGGGATTACGGCGGCGGGTCGGAAGAGGAGTCCATGGTGCAGGTGCCCATGGGCGAGGAAGACGAGGACCGCTTCCTGTCTGCCTTGCGCCAGGCCTGGGACTATTCCCAACGCGGCAAGCCGCCCGAAATCGAAAAGCTGGCCATCAATCAGGACGGCAGGATGGTGCTGCTGCCCTTTGATCAGATCGTGTTCGTGGAGGCCTACGAGGACTACTCCTACGTGCACACGGCCAGCCAGAAGTACCTGACCTCCTACAGGCTCAAGAACCTGGAGGACAGGCTCAAGCCGTACCGTTTCTTTCGCGTGCACCGGAAGTACCTGGTCAACCTGGATATGGTCACCGAGATATCCTCCATGCCCGGCTCCAACTTCATGTTGCGCACCGCGGGTAAGACGCGCATAGAGTTGCCCGTGAGCCGTCGGCGCATAGGGGAGCTCAAGCAGATATTGGGATTGTAGGGATTGCGGGGATTGCAGCCCTGCCGCTCACCAGCCGGCAGACGCCTTTGGTCGAAAACATGCTGTCCCGCAATAGGAAAACGGGCATACGCCTGATTAGGACGCATACGGGCCACCGCCCTTTGCCAAGCGACCTCTTCCGCCAGCCGCCGGCGCGCGGAGGAAGGAGGAGCACATGGACGACACCGGCGCCCTGGACGTATTGCTGAACGAAGTACGGGTCTTCAGGCCCCTGCCTCAGACCATCATCGAGGCCAACGTGAACCCTCAAGAGGTAACCGGCGCCTACCGGCTGGCCCAAGAGGATCCACTTGCCTACTGGGAAGAGGCCGCCTTGGAGCTCGAATGGTTCCGCAAATGGGACCAAGTGCTCGACAGCGACAACCCGCCCTTTTACCGCTGGTTCCCCGGCGGTCAGTGCAATATCGTTCACAACGCCCTGGATAGGCATATCCGCACGGTGAACCGCAACAAGCTGGCCCTCATTTGGGAGGGCGAGCCGGGCGATAGCCGCAAGTTCACCTATTTCGAACTCTACCGGGCCGTGAACCGCTTCGCCGGCGCGCTGCGCTCCCTGGGCGTGCGCAAGGGCGACCGCGTGGCCGTGTTCATGCCGCTATTGCCCGAGACGCTCATCGCCATGCTGGCCACGGCCAAGATCGGGGCCGTACACGTGTGCGTGTTCGGCGGCTTCTCGGCCAAGGCCCTAAGCGAGCGCATCTGCGACAGCCAGGCCCGCGTGGTGGTCACGGCCGACGGTTTCTACCGCAACGGCAAGGTCATCAACCAGAAGGCCATCGTGGACGAGGCCCTGAACAGCGCCTGCGCCGACTGTGTGGACACGGTGGTCGTGGTGCATCGGGCCGGCGTGGACGTGGACATGGTCTCGGCGCGGGACATCTGGTACGAGGACCTGGTGCGCTCCGAAGCCCCGGAAACGCGCACTGAGGTCATGGAGGCCACGGACCCGCTGTTCCTTTTGCACACATCGGGCACCTCGGGCCGGGCCAAGGGCATCGTGCACACCCACGGCGGCTACATGGTCGGCGTGGCCCGCACCATGAACTGGATTTTCGACATCAAGCCCACGGACATCTTCTGGTGCACGGCCGACGCGGGCTGGATCACGGGCCACAGCTACGTGGTCTACGCGCCGCTGCTGTGCGGCACCACCACGCTCATGTACGAGGGGCACCCCCTGTACCCGCAGGCCGACCGCCTATGGTCGATTGTGGCCCGCTACGGCGTCACGGCGCTGTACACCACGCCCACGCTCATCCGCATGCTCATGCGCTACGGCAGCCAGTTCCCCAGGCAGCACGACATTTCGTCGCTGCGCATGCTTGGCAGCGTGGGCGAGCCACTGAATCCGGAAGCCTGGGTCTGGTTCCACCGGCATATCGGCCGCGGCGAGTGCCCGCTTATGGATACTTGGTGGCAGACCGAGACGGGCATGTGCATGCTCTCGCCCTTGCCCGTGTCCGTGCTCAAGCCCGGCTCGGTGAACAAGCCGCTGCCCGGCGTGGAGGCCGAAGTGGTCGACCGCCAGGGCCAGCCCGTGCCGCCCGGCAAAGGCGGCTTCCTGGTGCTGACCAAGCCGTGGCCCGGCATGCTCCAGACTTTGTGGAACGATCCCAAAGGCTACGCCCAGGCCTATTGGGAAAAGATTCCGGGCGTGTACGTCACGGGCGACGTGGCGCGCAAGGACGAGGACGGCTATTTCTGGATTCAGGGCCGGGCCGACGAGGTCATCAACATCGCCGGGCACAACATCGGCACGGCCGAGATCGAGTCGGCCCTCTGCGTACACAAGGCCGTGGCGGAAGCCGCGGTTGTGGGCGTGCCGGACAAGATCAAGGGCGAGGTCGCCAAAGCCTTTGTCGTCCTGTCCGAGGGTCGCGAACTGGGCGAGGACCTGGTGCGCGAACTCAAGGCCATGGTCCGGCGCGAGCTGGGACCCGTGGTGGTGCTCAAGTCGGTGGCTTTCGTGGAGTCCCTGCCGCGCACCAAGGCGGGCAAGATTCTGCGCCGCGTGCTGCGCGCCCAGGAACTGGGCGTGGATCCCGGCGATCTGTCCGTCTTGGACGAGGAATGACCTCTGGGCGCAAGCGGCCACGCTTGCGCCGGGAGCCTGTCTCTTTGGCTCTGCTCCCTGTCCGGCGCGGGACATCATGAACCGCGCCAGGACAGTCGGCTGCCGTATGATGCAATAATGCAACTGCATCATTGCACGTTCCGCATTCAGTTTCGCATTGACTTGGATTTCATCTCTCCCACTCCAAGAGAGGCCTCGCGCCTCGGCGCATCCCCGCACACACATCGATTCCGCCGGGCATAGACACCGGTCGCGTCCCAACCCGCCGATCGAGCCAAGCAGTTCTCCATGGCGGCGAAGGCCATGCCGCGGGCGTAACGTGCCCAAAGCCCGAAAGCTAGTCGTCACTTATAAAATGGGAAAGCAGCAATAATATCGTTTAGTGCTCCGAGCACTATTCTGTCATTGCATTGAGTATCTTCTTTAGAGGAGGGGGGAGGACAACCGTGTGCGCTATTGCCGGAATCATGGATATGCTGGGCCAGTCCCTGCCCGCGGAATCCGCCGTTCAGGTGGAAGCCATGGTCGCGGCCATGCGCCATCGCGGCCCTGACGAGGCCGGCTGCCGCCATATGGGGCCGGCCGTCCTGGGCCATGCCCGCCTGAGCATCATCGACCTGTCCACGGGCACGCAGCCCATAGGTAATGAAGACGGTTCCATCCAGGTGGTCTTCAACGGCGAGATTTTCAACTACCCGGAACTGCGTGCCGAGCTGGAGGCCAAGGGCCACAGGTTCTCCACCAGCACGGACACGGAAGTCATCGTCCACGCCTACGAGGAGCGCGGCGTGGACTGCCTGCATGACTTCAACGGCCAGTTCGCCCTGGCTCTGTGGGATGGCCCCAGGCGGCGGCTATTCCTGGCCCGCGACCGCGTGGGCATCTGCCCCCTGCATTACGCCCAGATCGGCGGCAGGCTGCTGTTCGCCTCCGAGGCCAAGGCCCTGCTGGGTCGCGAGGGTCTGCCCAGACGCCTGGATCTGCAGGCCCTGAATCAGTTCCTGACCTTCTGGCTGCCCCTGGCGCCGTACACCATGTTCGAAGGTATAAGCGAATTGCCGCCCGCCCACTTCGCCCTGGTCGAGGATGGCAAGCTACGCGTGGAGCCCTACTGGCGCTTGGACTTCACGCCCGACAGCCGGGCCTGGACGGCGGAAGACGCCGCCCAGGCCCTGGGCGAAGCCCTTGGCGAGGCCACGCGCATCCGCCTGCGCGCGGATGTGCCCGTGGGCGTGTACCTGAGCGGCGGCCTGGACTCGTCCTATGTGGCGGCGCGCGTATTCGGCCTGTCCTCGGCCCGCCGGGCGACGTTCTCCATGGAGTTCGCGGACAAGGACTTCGACGAGTCGCCGCACCAGCGCGTAATGGCTGACAGGCTCGGCTCGGAGCATGCCCGCGTGAGCGTGGACGACGCACTCCTGCGCAAGGATTTCCTGCGCATGATCTGGAATGCCGAGAAGCCATCCCTGCGCAGCGCGCCCGCGCCGCTCTTCCGCCTGTCCAGGCTGGCCCGCGACAGCGGCTACAAGGTCGTGCTCACGGGCGAGGGCGCGGACGAATTCCTGGCCGGCTACAACATCTTCAAGGAAGCCAAGGTGCGGCAGTTCTGGGCGCGCAGGCCGGATTCGCCTATGCGGCCTCTGCTGCTGACCAGGCTGTATCCTTACCTGAAACTGCCGCGCGAGCGTGGCACGGCCTTCCTGCGCCAATTCTTCGGCCGCGACCTGGAGCGCACGGCGGAACCCTGCTACTCGCACCTGCTGCGCTGGGCCAACACATCGACCCTCAAGCGTTTTTTCTCGGCGCAGGTCAAGGCCGAGCTGAACAACGGTTCCGGGCGGCACGGCCCGAGCGACCTAGCCGACCTCGTGGAGCAACTGGCCCTGGGTCTGCCCGCGGACATGCACGGTTGGGACACGCTCTCCAAGGCCCAGTACCTGGAGGCGGCCCTGTTCCTGCCAGGCTACCTGCTGAGCACGCAGGGCGACCGCATGCTCATGGCCAACGCCGTGGAAGGGCGCTTCCCTTTCCTGGACCACAATGTCATCGAGTTGGCCAACCGCCTGCCGGCCCGGCTCAAGATGCCCGGATTGCGGGAGAAGGACCTGCTCAAGCGCGCGGCCTCGGGCCTGCTGCCCTCGGAGATAGTGCGCCGGCCCAAGCAGCCCTACCGTGCTCCGGCAGCCAAAAGCGTGCTCGGCACACCCATGAACGGCCGCGCCCGCGAACTGCTCTCGCCCTCGGCCCTGGAGAGGGCGGGTTATTTCGACCCGGCCATGGTGGCCGGGCTCCTGGACAAACACGCCAGGACCGGCGGCATGCTGGCGGAAATGGAGAACATGGCCATCATGGCCATCCTGTCCACGCAGGCTCTGCACTGGAGCTTCATCGACAACCACGGCCCCATGGCCTGAACTACACCTGCAAGGAGCGCGCGATGACTGTAAGCGACGTCAAGGCCCTCATCACGACCCAGCTGGTCGAGAATTTCATCTTCGACCGTGGTCGTGTCCTTGACCCGGATGCATCGCTCATGGAGGAGGGTATCCTCGACTCCGTGGGCGTATTCGAGTTGATCACCTGGCTCGAAAAGACGTTTGCCATTTCCGTGGGCGACCAGGACCTGACCCCCGAGAACCTGGACAGCGTGAACCGCCTTACCGGCTTCGTCACGACCAAGCACGAAAAAGCCGCAGCCTGAATCCAAAGCCAAGAACGCAAAAGAAGGAACCACATGGACCAGGGACAGGACATGCGCACGGGTGAAACCGCCGCCAGGGGCGCGGGAGATTTTGGAAATATCATCGGGGGCATTCGCCACTGCACCCGTTGCGTGCTGCCGGAAACCGTACCCGGCATCAGCTTCGACGAGCAGTGTGTCTGCCAGTATTGCCGCGAACGCGAGTCCGGCAACCCGGACCAAGGATTGGACAGGGAGCGAGACAAGAGCCGGCGCGACCATTGGCGCAAGGAATTCTTGGCCATGGCGCGCGGCAGGGTCCGCGGCCGGGACATGGGCCATGACGTGCTGCTGGCCTACAGCGGAGGCAAGGACAGCACCTACACGGTCCATCTGTTGAGCCAGGTCTTCGGGCTGCGCGTGCTGGCCCTGAGCGTGGACAACGGATTCATGTCCCCCGGAGCCATGGACAACATGCGCCGCGTGCTGGACCGCTTGGGGGTGGACCACATGCTCGTGCGGCCCAGCCCGCCGCTCATGCGCGCCCTGTTCCGGCGCTCCCTCGAGCGTGAGCTCTACCCGGCCAGGGCCCTGCTGCGGGCCAGCAGCGTGTGCACATCGTGCATCTCCGTGGTCAAGGCCCTGGTGCTCAAGACGGCCATGGACATGCACATCCCCTTCGTGGCCTACGGCTGGTCGCCCGGCCAGTCGCAACGGGACCGCTGCATCATCCAGCACAACAGACAACTCATGCGCAGCACCATGGGCAAGACCCGCGACATCCTCGTGTCCGCGGCCGGGCCGGGCATGGCGGCCTACTTTCCGGACCTGGAAAGCCTGCCGGCCGAGCCGCCCCGCGAGGTGCATCCGTTGGCCTTCGTGGAGTACGACGAGGGGCGTATCAAGGAGCTCATCGGCCATTTCGGCTGGCAACAGCCCGTGGATACGGACCCCAACTCCACCAACTGCCTGCTCAACGCCCTGGGTAACCGCGAGCACCTGCGGCGTTACGGCTTTCACCCGTATGCCCTGGAGATCGCGGGCATCGTGCGCGCGGGCAACATGACCCGAGAGGAGGGCCTGCGCAAGCTCCAGGACACGAAAGGCGAGGCGATGGCCGATATGGTGCGCGAAATGCTGTACGCCGACGCGGCCCAATCCGCCCGCACGGGCACGGACGCCTAAGAATCGTAGCGCAATGACGAGGACGGCCATGACGCTCATGCCCAGAATCACGCTCAGGAACGCCATGCAGGAGGACTTCGACGAGGTCTACCCGCTGCTGCGCTGCTTTACCGGCTCAAACCTGCCCCGCGAGAATTGGCGGGCCATCTTTAGTCCACCATTTCACTCTCCGGTGGACCACGTAGGTTTTCTGCTACGCGACAATGACAAAGCTGTGGGTTTCATGGGTTGCATCTTCAGCCGCCGCTCCATTCGCGGCCGCGAGTTCGACTTCTGCAACCTGAGTTCCTGGATCGTGCTTCCCGATTACCGCAAGTATTCTATGCTGTTCATGCGCCGCCTGGCCGAGTTGGATTCCTGCGTGCTCACCAGCCTGACGCCCAGCGAGAAGGTTTACAAGCTGTTCATGCGCAGCGGATACAAGCAGGTGGACCAGCACTACTACGCCATTCCTCCACTGCCCTTCGGCAGCCTGCACGAGCCGTCCGTGCGCGTGACTTCGGAACACAACGAACTGGCCGAGCGGCTCACGGGCGACGCCCTGCGCAACTGGAACGATCACCGCAACCTGGATTGCCGGCATTTCCTGCTCGAAAGCGAAGGCGAATCCTGCCACATCGTCTGCGCCAAGCGCTACAAGCGGGCTCCAGGCTTGCGCCTCAAGAACATCCCGGTGGCCGTCATGCACCATGCGAGCAACCCGGACCTCGTGGGCCGGGCCATCCACTCGATCACCCGCAAGCTCTGCCTGCGCATGCGCGCAGCCCTGGTGCTCGCCGACAGCCGCTTCATAGGCCTGCCTTCGGTGCCCTTATCTCTGACGAAGCCTGCGCCGCGCCTGTACAGGCCCTGCAAGGACCAGCCTTTCGAGTTCGCGCCGCACGAGGTGGACAACCTGTACTCTGAGTACATGCTGCTGCATTTCTGAACGGCGACAACTGCTCTGCTTGACCCGCGGAACGTCTCGCGGGACAACTGGGCTAGGGCGTCCTGCCCCGGCCCAGCAACGTCTGGAGAGGAACGACCGGCCGTAACGCCTATGCTCCTCTCCAGATGCCTTTCCTCCGGCTTGCAAACGCGTTACATACGGCCCATGCGTTCATTCCGTATCGTCGCGCCCGCTCAGCGCATTCCCCTGGTGGAGGCCCTCCTGCGCGCCGAAGGCTTCGCCTTCGAGCCCGAGCCCTTCGCGCCCTCCATCTGTCGCCGCCTGACGGTCGAGCCCTTTGCCTTGGGCGAGTCCCTGGCAGCCTTTTTCGGCTATGTGTACATCCAGGACCGCTCGTCCATGCTTCCGCCGCTGTTGCTGAACCCGCCCGAAGGCGCGGCCGTGCTGGACATGTGCGCCAGTCCCGGCAGCAAAACCGGGCTTTTGGCCCAGCTCGTGGGGCAGGGCGGCTTCGTGCTCGGCAACGAGCCGAGTCGCGACCGGCTGGAGACCCTGCGCCAGAACCTGCGGCGCATGAACCTCCTGCAGGCCGCGACGTGCACTTACAGCGGCGAGCGGCTGCCTTTGGCGGCCAGGTCATGGAAGTGCATCCAGCTCGATCCGCCGTGCAGCGGCTGGGGCACCGTGGACAAGAATCCGCAGGTCATGACCCTGTGGAGCCCGGACAAGGTCGAGCCGCTGGTGCGCCTGCAGCGCGAGCTGCTGCGCACGGCCGCCGAGCTTGTCGCTCCGGGCGGGCGCGTGCTCTATTCCACCTGCACGACCAATGTGCGCGAGAACGAAGAGCAGGCCGCCTGGGCTGCACAGGAGCTTGGGCTGGAAATCCGGCCCCTGGACCCGCCGGCTGGTTTCTCTTTCGAACCTGCCCTGGGCGGGTTGGCCGGCGTGCTGCGCGTGGATCAGGTCGCGTCCGGGGCGCAGGGATTTTTCCTGGCCTGCCTGGAAAAGCCGGGTTCATCCGGCGAGGCCGGCGAGACCGATGAGTCGGAAGGCTCCGGGGACGAAAGGCGAGCGCGGCTGCCCGGCAGCGAGTTGCGTCCGGCGAGCCTTGGCCTGGCCGACGTCTTCGACTGGTCCCTTCTGCCGCCGGGCAGGATCTATGATTTCGGCGGCAAGGTCTTCTTCCTGCCCGAACAGGCCCTGGATTTGCCAGCCAGCCTGCGCTGGCAGGGCTATTTGCTTGGTAAGCTGGCCGGCAAGACCCTGCGGCCGCAGGCCCGGCTGCGCACCATGCTGCGCGAGGACGGCGAGGTCATGCGCCTGGACGACCCGGCCGAGGTGCGTGCGCTCCTGTCGGGCCGCAGTCTGGAAGGCGCGGGCCACGGGGCCTATGCCGGGTTATGGTGCCAGGGCCTGCCGCTCGGCGTGCTGACGCGCAAGGGCCGCAGGCTGCTGTGGGCCGGAGGCTAAATAGTCACAATTCCCGAGAGAGGGAGGCGTTTTCTCTCAGCCCTGCGTCCGACAGGGCCATATCCGGATAACTCTCCCGGATCCGCGCTATTCAGGTAAGAGATCCTGTCATTCACAACTTGCCGGGTCCGGGCAAGCGGCCTATCAATCTATATGTGCGTCTCCAGACACAGGTGGAATCTTGCTGGAATGGCTGTGGGATTCCGCCCTGTTGGAGCATCCGCCGGTCTGATGGACTGAAGCCGCAGCAATATTTTGCAATACGGAATCGAGGCGTGGACTAGTCTACCACTGAACACCGGCTGGAATCAGGATTATTAAGTCGGTGGTCGAGCAGCGATCATGCAACAGTGCGGGTCCAGGAGCGAATCGCCCCTGGCGGGGTAAGACCTGGAGAGGAGCGAGCCGCCCTGGCAAGGCAGCGCCCCTTTCCACGTTCCCGGGTGACCCGAGAAGCAGCGGTACGAGCATATGAAGCCTTGTTTGGATGTCCGCGTATGGCGGGACAGCGATGTGCCCGGCCTGGAGGTCAGCCGCATCCTGTCCAGCCCCCACGCGTTTCCCAAGCACGCCCACGAGCATTACGCCATCGGGGTCATGGAGGACGGCGGGGCCTATTGCCTGGAGCCGGACCGCGATGACTGCTTTGTTGCGGCCGGCGAGATCGCGCTCATCAATCCGGGCCAGGTGCATTCGGGCATACCGCCCAGCGGCGTGCGCGCGACCTATCGTATGCTCAATGTGGACGTATTGTGGATGCGGCGGCTGGCCCAGGACCTGGGCCGTGAGGGCTACCCGGAGTTCACGCGCTGGGTGGTGGGTGCGCCCAGGGCCAGGGACATGCTCTTGCGGTTGACCTGTCTGGTGGCCGCGGGCGGCGAGCTGCTGGCCAAGGAATCGGCCATGGTCGCGGCCTTCTCCCTGCTCATGGCCGGACACGCGGCCATGCGCCCAAGCCTGCCCGGTCCCGGCGGCGAACCCGAAGCAGTGCGGCGCGTCAAGGAGCATCTGCACGAACACCTCGACGCCAAGGTATCCCTGGAGGAGCTGGCCGCCGAGACAGGCCTGAGCCGCTACCATCTGCTGCGCGTGTTCAAGGCCGCCACGGGCATGTCGCCCTATGCCTACCATCTGCAACTGCGCGTCGAACACGCCCGCCGGCTGCTCCTGAAAGGTCTGCCATTTGTCCAGGCCGCATCCGAAGCCGGCTTCTCGGACCAGAGCCACTTCAGTAATACTTTCCGCCACTTCTTCGGCATGACGCCGGGTCAGTACCTGGCGCGCTGACCGCACGGCAATTTCCTGCAATACCCCTTGCGGCGATAGGAATATCTCATGACGTTGCGTATAAAGGAGAACGACATGAAGACGTCCGCGGATATGATCGCCGCCCCCGGTGCGGCGTTTACAGACGATTCCGCCCGCAAGCCCATCCTGCCCGTGCTGGCCTTGTTGGCGGCCGTGCTGCTGTGGGGCGCTTCCTACCCGGCCATGAAGGTCGTGGTGCAGGCCCTGGGACCATGGGCTGTCATGTGGGCGCGCATGGCCATCGCCCTGGCCATTATCGCTCCCTTCGCCCCCCGGCTCAAGCCGCGCGCTTATCGCAGGGGCGACTGGTGGCTTTTGCTGCCCATGGCCATTAGCATGCCCTGCCTCTATTTCCTGTTCGAGGCCAACGCTTTGCGCTTCACATCGGCGGCTCAGGCCGGAGTCATCTCCTCCTCGGTGCCGCTGCTGGTCGCCGTGGGCGCGCGCATCTTCCTGGCCGAGGCACTGTCGGCCACCACGGCCGCCGGCTTGGCCCTGGCCATCGGCGGCGTGGCCTGGCTGACCCTGGCCGGCTCGCCCAGCGAGAGCGCCTCCAACCCCCTGCTGGGCAATGCCCTGGAGCTGTGCGCCATGGTTTGCGCCGCGGCCTCCATGCTCCTGCTCAAACGCCTGAGCGAACGCTGGTCGTCCTGGACGCTCACGGCCGTGCAGACCCTGTGCGGCTTCCTGTTCTTTCTGCCCGGCGCGCCCCTGGTGCTCTCGGCAGAGTTGCTGGAGCAGGGCTGGCCAGTGCTGCTGACTCTGGCCTTCCTGGGCTCCTGCGTGACCCTGGGCGCTTTCGGGCTGTACAACTGGGGCATGAGCCGCCTGCCCGCCAGCCAAGCCTCGGCCTTCATCAACCTCGTGCCCGTGACCGCGGTGTTCCTGGGCTGGCTCCTGCTCGGCGAAACGCTTAATGCATACCAGCTTCTGGCCTCGGCCTGCGTGCTGGCCGGCGTGTGGTTGAGCCAGGGCGGAGTGCGCAAGGCCGATTAGAGCATTTTGCTTTTGAAAATGCTCTGCAAGCTATGCGTCGGCATGGCTTGCCGCCGCGTAGGCGTAGGCGCAATTCACTTGCGCCGTCAACGCCGGAGCGGGCGTCTTAAAAGCAATCTGTTCAGTTCGAGAACCGCTAATCGGAGAGGGGGTCACCCCTCTCCGAACCTCTCCTCACCAGGGCGTAAGCACGCCCTGGACCCGCATGTATCAACTACCTTTCTGCCAAGCCCGCCGGATACCAGTCCGCATTGCTTATGCCTCGCCTTATAGCGATCCGCTAATGAACTGCGCGATTCCAGGGCGGCTTTTGCTCCGGATAGGGCCCTGATGGGTGGGTCCGGGGAGAGCAAGGCACTTCTCCGTTCTCTTGTCTTACTGTGGGATGCAGCCCTACGCCGTAAGTCGCAAATAATGCTCTTCTCCTCGCTTATCCTTCTTTCGCCATGTGCATCTCAAAGGACTTGTCGTATATTGCCCTGTGCAGAACACACCTGGAGGCTGATTCGTTTGCTTTGGCATGAAAGAAGAGGTTGGAGTCGCTATGATTCGGCTGAAAAAAGGCCTTACGCTCCGTTGCGTTGCATCGATGGCCTTGCTTGTGCTGTCGCTGACGTTTCATACGCCCGCCTTCTGCGCCGAGGGTGAGGACTTGCGGTTCTACTGGGATGAGGGATTGAAGCTCGACTCGGCGGACAAGAACTTCCGCCTGCGCATCGGCGGGCGCATCCAGGCCGACTGGGCGGCCATCGCGGCAAGCGACGGACTGGACTCGGCCCTGGAGGCAGGCGGGCAGGAGCCCATCGAAGGCTTCGGCACGGAGTTCCGCAGGATGCGCTTCAACTTCCAGGGCGACATCTACCGGGACGTGTTCTTCAAAGCCCAGATTGACTTCGCCCCAGCCTTCGAGGAGGGCGGCGCGGTGGAGCCCAAGGACGTCTACGTAGGCTACCACACGGGCACTGACTTGGGCGACGTCATGCTGGGCCAGTACTTCGCGCCGTTCTCGTTGGAGGCCATGACCAGCTCCAACTACATTACCTTCATAGAGCGTTCCATCGGCATCGATGTGATGGCGCCGAGCCGGCGCATGGGCGCATCGCTCTTCAACGGCGCGGGAGAGCGGCTGACCTGGCAGGCCGGCGCGTTCTCCACTTCCGAGGGCGAGCCGGACTACGATAACGAGGACAACTGGTTTGCGGCAGGCCGCGTGACCTTCCTGCCCTGGCTGGAGGATGACGGCGAGCGACTCGCGCATGTCGGCGCAAGCTACGCCCACCAATTCGTTTCCGGGGATAATGAAATCCGCTACAGGGCCAGGCCCGAGGCGCACCTCGCGCCATCTCGGCTGGTGGACACGGACACGCTGGACGCCGACGGCAGCGATCTCGCGGGCCTGGAGGCGGCCTTGGTGCTTGGTCCGCTCTCGTTTCAGGCCGAGTACGTGAGCAACTGGGTGCACCGGGACGACGGCGCGGGCGACGATCTGTACTTGCAGAGCTACTACGCCTTCGTGAGCTGGTTCCTGACCGGCGAGCATCGGGTCTACAAATCCGGAGTGTTTTCTCGCGTGAGACCCAACAATAACTTCAGTCCCCAAGGCGGGATGGGAGCCTGGGAACTGGCCGCGCGCTGGTCGTCCCTGGATCTGAACAGCCAGGATGTCCGGGGCGGCCAGCTCCAGGACGTGACCGCGGGCGTCAACTGGTACCTGAATCCCAACACGCGCGTCATGCTCAACTACGTGCACGCCATGGTCACGGACCGGGATTCGGACGGCGTTGTCATCGACGACCGCGAGAGCGCCGACATCGTGCAGATGCGCTTCCAGGTGGACTGGTAGGCCTGCCTGTGCCGTCCGACAGGCCATTCTCAATCTCCGCGCAAGCTTATTCTTGCGCACTGCGCCTCGTCTGCTATGTTGGGCCTTGGCTCTAGCTCCCCTCTCGTTCTCCCAGGACACCCAGGAGGCTGACCATGGACGTGAAAACCATACTCTGGCCCACCGATCTCTCCGAGAATTCCCTCAAGGCGCTCGATCATGTGCGTGACTTGGCCAGCAAGCACGGGGCGCAAGTCATCCTGCTCTACGTAGGCATCGACCTGAAGAACTATTTCCCGGCTTACGGCAACTATCCCAACCCGGAGCTGTACGAGCGGTTCGAGGAGTGGGAGCAGCAGCAGGCCCGCACGCGGCTGGACGAGCTGTGCACCAGCAGACTCGGCGGTTGTCCTAAGCTCGTCACGCGCATCGCCTCGGGCGATGCGGTCGAGGAGATCCTCAAGGTCATCAAAGAATGCAAGGTGGATCTCGTGGTCATGACCAGCCACGGCCATGGCCACGGCAACCGCCAGCAGGAAATCCTGCACCCCGGCCACACGGCCGAGCGGGTCAGCCGCCTTTCGCCCGTGCCCGTGCAGTTGATCAATCCTTATGAGACGTGAAGCGACTGCCTTGGGCTGAGGGAGGGCGAGAGCGTACTTTCAAAAGTCGCTTGCTGCTGGCCGCCTGACCAAGTTCGAGAGCATTCAGACGAAAGTCACGGATCCAGGGATTTTTATCCGGGTATGGTCCCCTGGCGGGAGGGGCATGGAGAGGGCGGTGCCCTCTCCATGCATGAATTGGATTGGAAACAGGCGCCGGTGTCCGGTCATCTTAGGGCCGACGTTGCGTGAAAGATCGCCTTTACACGTAGATGCTGCCGCGCATGTACAGGACGGCGTGGCCGGAGATGGCC
Organism: Desulfocurvibacter africanus subsp. africanus DSM 2603; assembly: GCF_000422545.1. Classification (NCBI taxonomy): domain Bacteria; kingdom Pseudomonadati; phylum Thermodesulfobacteriota; class Desulfovibrionia; order Desulfovibrionales; family Desulfovibrionaceae; genus Desulfocurvibacter; species Desulfocurvibacter africanus. Next base: position 13,188 of record NZ_AULZ01000032.1, on the reverse strand, counting down.
ACGCGCTCGCCATTGTGCTCGCAGAAAAGCTCGCCCCTTCGTTGGGAAAGCTGCACGGCGCGCATGGCCTGCTTGCCCAGGCGCGGGGACCAGTAGGGGATGAGCGTGGAATGGGCCGAGCCCGTGACGGGGTCCTCGGGGATGCCCTCGCCGGGCACGAAGAAGCGGGACACGAAATCCGCATTGGATATCGGGCCGCCCTTGGCCGTGATGATGACTCCCAGCCTGTCCAGGGCCTTGAGCGATTCCATGTCCGGATTCAGCCGCAGCACGTCTTCCTCATTCTTGTAGACCACCAGCCAGTCGCGGGTGGCCAGCACCTCCAAGGGCTCGGGGCCGCGCAAGCCGTCCAGCAGGGCGCGGGGCGGCGTGATCGGCTGGGGAGTCCAGGTCGGGAAGTCCATGCGCAGCAGCCCGGCCTCGATGTCGCGGGAGACGAAGAGCGGTCCGCTCTGGGTTTCAAAGCGGATCTCGGGCCTGTCGTAGCCCAACTCCTCGAAGAGCACCCAGGCCGAGGCCAAGGTGGCGTGGCCGCACAGGTCTATTTCGGATACGGGCGTGAACCAGCGCAGGCGAAAATTTTGACCTTCGGGATAAAAGAAGGCTGTTTCGGAGAGGTTGTTCTCCATGGCGATAGCCTGCATGAGCTGCGCATCGAGGGGTTCATCGAGTGGGCAGATCGCGGCCGGGTTGCCGGCAAAGACTTTTCCCGTAAAAGCGTCGACCTGATAGATGGGCAGTTCCATGTCAGGCTCCGGTGGCTGCGGCAGGCTGGCGCTGGCGAATGTAGTTGGGAAGGCCCGCCGGCACGCGAGTTTTGAACGGCTCGCAAGTTGACGAGCTGGCGCGGTTCGCACGCCAACTCGGCGCTGAAAGAGTCTGTGCTCCTTCAACATTTCTTGCTCGCGGAATGTTTGGCAGGAAATCGGGCTGTCGACAATAGCCGGCGCGGCCCGCGCGGGAAGAGTGGTCTAGCCGGGGAGCCGTCCGCAGCGCGTGCGTGTGCCGCGCCAGGGATCGAGTACGTACTTGCTGTTGATCCCGAGCATGCCGGAAAGCAGCTCGAGCAACTTTGCGCCCAGGCGCAACGTGGGTCCAAGGCCGAGGAAGAAGAAGCCTATGATGACCACCTGCATGAGAAAGATGTCCACCAGCGTACGGGACGCCGGGACACTTGCATGGGAAAGAAACCACAGGCCAAGCATGGTCGCTAGGACAAGTCTTAAGGCGAATGCGATCATTCGATCACCGTTCATCATAAAGCCTTTTGGGGTGTGTTTTTCGATGGCGGCGTGAGATAGCAGGACTGCATGACCTTGGCAAGGGGTGAGAAAAGCCAATGGCATGGCCTGCAAAACGTCTGTCAAGCGGAGGGGTGATGGGCTGTTTGTGTGGCTTACGTTTTTGTAGGGGTAGGAACGTAGTCTACCTTTTTGTAAACATTTGTCCCTGTGTCTAGAATGTAATACATTAAATTATTGAGGGATATTTAACGGCATGCAGCTTGAAAAAGGCAGGCCAGGAGGTACGACCATGGAACTCATACTCCTTGCCGCCGTCATAGGTCTTCACTTCATCTTAGAGGTCATTTTGGGAAATACCGCGCAGGGTTTCTGGGCCCAGTTGGGTCAGGACGATCCGGAGCGCGAAGAGTCCAGGCGAAACCGCCTCGGCCTGCATGAATTCGCCACGGGCGTGCTGCCACTGATTCTGCTGCCCGCCGGCCTGGGGCTCCTGGAGCCCGCGCGCGTGGCCGGATTGGCCGTGCTCTGCCTGAGCACCGGGCTTTTCGCTGCCGGCAGGTTTGCCAGGGCGCAGGCTTAGAGCCGAAAATAATGCACCTCGGGCATCCCGCAGTGCCTCGTCATTGCTCACTTTCTCTCCGGTCGGGGCCGGGTCCATGCCTGGCTCTTGGTTTGTCCGCGTAAGCCCGGCATGCGGATGGTCCGCAACTGCTTAGTCGTACTGCAAGTGCAGACCAAGGCCGATGTATTGGATGTCCCGATCATAGAATTGTCCATTGGGCGAGTTGCCGTCGAAGTATTCCAGTAGGATTTGCAGCTTGCGGCTGACGAAGACCTGATCCTCCAACTGCACGCCGGCCCGCAGGGACAAATTCGGCCCCCAGCCGTTTTCCTGGCTGGATTGCAGATCCAGTCCGGCTACGGGCCGCATCGTTCCATTGGCCATGGTCCAGGGGCTGCGGAATTCCAGGCCTCCCTGCATCGCCCAGCGCTTCAGGTCTTCCGGCTCACGATGCACGAGGAACTCCCCGCCGCCGTACACGCGCAAGCCAAAGGGTAGATTTTGGGACAGGATGGCCTCCAAGGCTTCGTAGCTCAAGTTGACCCGCTCCACCTCGTTGCGCAGGAGGAATTCGTCGCCCAGGTGTGAACTCTGATGATACAGACGGCCCAAGGCCGAGAATCCGTTGAGCCTCAACGCGGTAGTGGCGGCCACCCAGTAGTCGGCGTTGACCAGATCGCTCGATTCGGACGCCAGGTCGAAAATCGAAAAAACGGCAGCCTGCAGGCCGGCGTCGATTGCATGCTGCGGCGCCCAAGTGAAGCGGACGAAGGGAAAAGTCTCGCCGAAGGTGGCCGAGCCCACGTGGCGCAAGTCCTCATCCTCCAGATAGCGCTGGTATGAAGCCGAGAAATGCGGCCAACGCGGATCGGCGATAAGCGGCTTGAACAGCATGTCATCCGGCAGGAAGACGATCCGCTCGGGTTCCTCGCTTGCTTTGCCTGTAGCGGCTTGGCCCGTGGGACCGACCACCCCTTGCACGCCGGGGATGGACTGCAGGCGAGTCAGCATCCGGCGCAACCGCACATCGGTTTCTGGTTCGCAGAGCAGTTGGACTACTGCCAGCCGGACGTGCACGCACTCGGGCGGCAGCTCGAATTCGCTTGCCAGCACTGCCGAGGCGTAGCCCCGGATGAACTCGTCCTGACCGTCCGCTTCCTGAGCCTGGGACGCGACTCCAAATCCGGATACAACCCATATCGTCACGGCGGCAGCAATCGCCCAAAACGCCTGTCGCATATCTCCCCCCCGCGCGACCCAAGCCTTTGGGCTTAGGTCGGTATTCCTAACTGATAACGTGTCTTGGTTATTGGAACAAGGCGGAGGTTATAATTTGCAGCTGGTTTGCTAATGGGCATTCTGCCGATAATTCAAAGCCGGTTGCCAAAACTGCGCATCATTCCGTAAGGTGTTGCATCATTCCAGCCCTTGGCCTGGAAGTGTGACGAATGAAAACTGTGTGTAAACTCTCAGGAGGGGATATGGCCCAGAATTACGAACAGAATCCCGGAGCAGAGGAGCTCAAGACAGGAGGAAGGGACCTGAGCAAGATAGCCATGCTGGTGGCTGCGCTCTCGTTTGTCCTGTTGGTGGTCTTTTTCTTCAGCATCTATAATAAGATGACAAACATGTCCGAGCGCGTGGAAGCCCTTTCTCAGGTCCAGGAGAAGGTCGCCTCCATGGAGTACAGGATGGGTCAGGTGGATATGCGCATGGACCAACTGGCGGAGCTCCCGGAGCAGGCTCGACGCCAGGCCCAGGCTGATTCCCTGGCAGAGATGAGCGGGAGTCTAGACAGCCTGGCCGAGCAACTCGGCGACGGACAGCAGGCCCAAACCCTGGAGCGGGTCAAGCGGCTCCTGGCCGAGGTCCGCCAAGGATTGCAGCAGTAGGAATTATTCAGGCGGGCGCGGTTGCCGACCGCGCCCGTCTTGCCAAGAATCCGTTTTCCTGAAAGACTTTCATTTTACCATCCGCATCGATATTTCCTTGAGGTTTTCATGAGCAGGTTCACTACCTTTTTCGCCCCCGCGGAAAGGGTTGCCCAGAGTGTCGTCCTGCGTCAGCGGGAAGCCCTGGAGCAATCCAAGACCACGCGGCTGGTGGATGCAGTGCCCCAGTTAATTATGGTGCTCAATGCCCAGCGCCAACTGGTCTATTGCAATCTGGCGCTGCTACAGATGCTGAACCTGGACAGCATGGACGCCATTCTCGGCAAGCGGCCCGGCGAGATCCTGAGTTGCATCCATGCGAACAGGTTGCCGGGCGGGTGCGGCACGAGCGAATTCTGCACCAAATGCGGCGCTGTGCAGGCCATCATATCCAGCTTGAACGGCCATCGGGATATTCAGGAGTGCCACCTGCTGCGCTCGGTGAACGGCCGTATCGAGGCCTTGGACCTGTCGGTCAGCGCCACTCCATTTCCGTTGGACAGCGAGTCGTTCACGGTCTTTTGCGTAACCGACGTAAGCCATGAGAAGCGCCGGCGAGCCCTGGAACGCACCTTCTTTCACGATATCCTAAATCATGCTGGCGGATTACGCGGTCTGTTGGGCCTGCTGGCCGAGGACGCGCCCGAAACCATGCGCGAGGAGCTGAACCTTGCGCATACCCAATTCAAGTACCTGGTGGAGGAGATAATCTCCCAGAAGGACCTTATGGCCGCCGAGAGCGACGAGCTGACCCCACATTTCATCCAGCTCAACGGCGATGATGTCATTAAGGTCATGGCTTCGACATACTCCTCGCACGAAGCTGCCTCGGGCAAGCTCATCCGGGCCGAGCCTGCCGAGGGCGACCTGAGCCTGCACACGGACTACAACCTTCTGTGTCGCATTCTGGGCAACATGCTCAAGAACGCCTTGGAGGCCACATCGCCCGGCGAGATCGTGAGCATATCCTGCAAGGCTGATCAGGATGCCGTGGTTTTCAGCGTGCGCAATCCGGGCGTCATGCCTCCCGACGTGCAGTTGCAGGTCTTCAAACGTTCCTTCTCCACCAAAGGCAAGGATCGGGGCCTGGGCACCTTCAGCATGAAGCTCTTCGCCGAACGCTACCTGGGCGGCGAAGTCTCCTTCATCTCGCAACCCGATAGGGGCACTATCTTTATGGTGCGCCTGCCGCGCCATGCGGCCTGCGATCTCGCCACGACCTGAACGCCGGGAAGACGGACATCAGCCCGGCGGCAAGAGCAGCAGGACGGACGCCGGAATCGTGCTGTTCGGTCGGCCGCCCTGGCCAGGCACGCCGTGGAGCGTAAGGGTCCAGGCTTGGAAAGTGCCCGTGTCGCGGGCCACGCGGTCCGACACGCGCAGGGTCCACACGCCGCGCGATGATTCGCCCAAGTGCAACGTTGAACCGAATAACCAGCCATCGTAGCGCGGGCCGGCGCCGCCTCCGGGGCGAGCCTCGGCCAGCACGCTGGTGAGGCCCGAGGGCGAGGTCAGCTCCACCTGCAGGTCGCTCCAGTATGTGTGATCGGATGCGCTGAAAGCCACCTCCACGAATTCCACTTCCAGCTCTTGCTCGAAAGCAATTTGCGAAATGATGCCTGCCGGATCAGCGTCGGGTATGGCTGCGCCCACCTGACGGGCGCCCTGGACCGTCTGGGCAAGCGGCAAGGTTTCCCAGTCCCTCGCCAGTGCCACGGCGGCCTGGGCGTTTACGCGGCCGAAGCCGTAGGCATGGCTCACGCGCAACCCGGCCCCGTTGGTCAGCCAACTTGCGTCATCGGGGTCGTTCTTGCTTGCGCTCAGGGCCAGTATGCGCTGCACGTCGCGCCAGGTCAGCTCGGGGTTGGCCTGGAGCATGAGCGCAACCACACCGGCCACAAAGGGAGCCGTGGCGGACGTGCCGCCAAAACCGGCGGTATACGCGCTGGGATCATAACCCGGCGCGCCTTCGCGATCCGTGGTGGTGATGCCGAGAAGCGCGCCGCTGGAGGGGGCGTTGACCAGCAGGCAGGCCCCGGGCTCGGAGTAGGTCGTCTGATCGCCATTGGAATCCGTGGCAGCCACGGCGATGGTGTAACGGGAATTGGCGAAGCCGTCGTAGTTGGCGTTGTCGTTCTGCTGTCGGCCATTGCCGCCGGCCCAGACGTAGATGCTGCCCAGGCCGCCGCGCCCAGTGGCCACTCCGGCGGCCAGGGCTTGCGCCGTGAGCGGGTCCGGGCCTTCCAGGACCATGCCGTTGTCCGGCGGCCCCCAACTGTTGCTGTATACGGCGATGTCCTGGTTGCGCCAGCTCAGGGCGGAAGATGCATTGGATGCCGTGGCGTTGCCCAGCAGGCGGATGCCGGCCAAGCCAGTCCAGGGCGCCACGCCGCACACGCCGGTGGCATTGAAGCCCCTGGCAGCGGCGACGCCGGCGCAGGATGTGCCATGCCCGTCAGCAGGCAGGCCATGGGAAGGGTCCAGGTCGTCATCCACGAAATCCCGGCCCAGGGCGGGCAATAGATTGCCTTGGAAGTCGGGGTGCGCGCTGTCCAGCCCGTCGTCCACCACGGCCACGACCTGCGCCGCGGTTCCACGGTAACTGTCCCAGACAGGCTCAAGGCCTGGAACTTGGTCCGTGCTCCTGAGGTGCCACTGGGAAGGGAAAAGCGGGTCGTCCGGCACGGCTCTGGGGCGCATGTCGCGCAGCCAGTCGGGATAGGCGAAGGCCACGCCAGGTTCGGCCGCCAGGCTCGCGGCTATATCCAGCGAAAGCCGCGTATCGCCGGACTCGTAGACCACCGCGTTGCCTGGAAAGGAAGCCAGCCTAGTCAGACCATGCCTGTCCTCCAAATCGCCGGCTAGTTTCGGGTCTGGCCTGGCGTAGCCCACCACGATGCGGCCAGTGAGGGCCATGCGGCCCTGCGCGTTCTTGTCCGGTCCGGAGTAGTACGCGGGCGACACGGCTTCCACGCCGGCGTCGGCGGCCAGGGGCAGGGTCCTGCTCCAGAAGTTCCAGCGATCGAGTGCTTCGTCCAGACGCACGAAGGCGGTGCGACCCACGCGCCCAATCTCGCGGGCGGAGGCATCCGCAAGCGCGCGCGTCACCGCCGCGCCAGGCCTGCGCCTGACGGCCAATTCGTAGGGCGCGGGCCAGGCTCGCCTGAGTCGGCCAGCCTCGGACCAGATCACGGGCTCGCCCAGATCGGCGTGTCTGGTCGCGGCCTTGGTGTCCGCCTGAGCCATTGCCGCCGTACTGGCAAGCGCACAATAAAGGAGGCCGCACAGGGCCGGCAGAAAAATCGAGCGGATCATGGCACTCCCCGGCCGCCGCATCCAGGCAGTTGCCCAAGCGCGCCCTTGCGCAGCAAGGCACAGCAGGAGCTGGCGAGCCTACAGCATGCCTAGCGCGCCGGAAGACATGTACCCATGATTAATTGCCGGGCCAGTTCACTTGGCTGACTGGAAAGAGGGGGAGTCCTTCTCCGCATGCAGAAGGGATAGCAGGGAGCCAACCAGCGGCCAGTCGCGACAAGCCAAGGCATGCTGGCAGCCGACGAACGCTGCCGCCGCTTATGGCGGATTCATGCGCTTTGCGGCTTTGAGGGTGACTGTGGGGACAGCGCTATCGGCCCCGATACGGTATGCACAGCGCGTGCGGGAAAGAGCCTTAGCGGTCGAGCTGGATTGCGCAAGGCCCAGGCCCTGAGCCTGATTCCGAGGGGTAGGAAGGCCATGGCCAAAGCCAGGCCCAATAGCCATCCGGCCAGGACATCGCTTGGGTAGTGCTTGCCGAGGTAGACGCGCGAGTAACCGACGAGCAAAGGCAGAAGCAGCATCCAGGGGCGCAACTCCCGCCTGTAAGCCATGAGCAGCACGGCTACGACCATGGAGTTGGCGGCGTGGGCAGAAGGGAAAGAGCTGCCCCGCTCCTTGGTTTGCAGAAAGGTCGCGGGGTGCTGATTCCAGCGGCCTTCATCCAGGTGATGTGTTTCCGCCACCGCATTCAGGGGGCGCACGCGGCCGAAGGCATCCTTGAGCATGGACGTGCTCAGGTCGGCGACCCCCACGGCCAACAGAATACAAAGCAGCGGCAGCAGCCTGCGCGCGCCCGCGCGCACGAGGATCATCGTGACCATCGCCGCGAGGAGCAGCCACAGCCAGACCTGCTGGGAGATCACGGGCATGACGGCGTCAAGCACCTCATGCCGAGCTGTCTGGTTGATCCAGACAAATGCAGCCATGTCCCAGACAGGTGTCGTAAAGCTCATGACGCCTCCGGCTAGAAGCCCAGCTCTTGGTTAATCAGTACCACGGTTATGCGGCCCTTGGGGAATGATTTCTCAGTGATTGTCCATACGTTGCAAATCCGGTCCTGGCTCTTGCAATCCTGGCAGCGGCCGGTGACGGCGCAGGGGGTCTTCTTATCCAGGCGCATGGTGTTGGCCGGCGCGGCGATGGTCTTGATCCGTTCCATGGCCTGGCTCAGGCCGGAGACGATCTTGTTGCGCCCCACGAGCACGACCACTTGTCTGGGTCCATAGGCCAGGGCGGCCACGCGGTTGCCGATCATGTCCAGATTGACAAGCGAGCCGTCCTCGGTCACTGCGTTGCTGCCGGTTATGAACAAGTCCACCAGCAGGGCGTGACGCCGACGCTCGAGGATCTCCTCGCGGGAGGCGGTCTTGTCGAAGGTGTCGATGATTTGCACGTCCTGGCGGTCCTTAAGCCGGTTGTAGAGACCCAGGGAGACAACGGTGGTCGAGCCGCCCCAGGACATGGATGCCGGCGCGGCGGCTGGCAGAATCAGGTCCTCCATAAGCCGGCAGGCGGCATCACCGTCTTCGGCGATGTGGGCGATGAAGCCGTTGCCTTCCAAGGCTGCCTTGACCAGCGCAAGGCGCGTGAACCAGAATCGATCCATTATACGTTCTTCCTGAGTATTTTTACTAGATAAATTGTTTCAAGTTAAGTCCCATCAAAAGAAAAAACTATTACAAAATGATGCCAAACGTTTTCGCAAGGGATTCGGGGCGCGATGCATGGTCGCCGCTAAGCATTCGAGATTTTAAACAGGCATGGCTAGGTCCTTTCCCGAGGTCGTGCCGACGCTGGTCGGCGCAAACAATTCGCGTTCAAAAATGTAATGGGGCATAGAGCAAATTCGGGACCAGCTTGACGAAGCATCCGGTTTTGTCCAGGCTCCTCGCGGAGCGGCCAGCAGGCGCTGCAGGCCAGGGCAGGCGTGATTCGGTGTTGACGAGTCGGTCTTTCGGACGTATTTAACTGCGTTCCACTTTCATGAGGAGAATTCACAATGAGCAAAAGAACCTATCAGCCGAGCAAGATCAAGCGCAAAAGGACACACGGCTTCCGTGTCCGCATGAGCACCAAGAACGGCCGCAATATGCTGAATCGGCGCCGTGCGAAGGGTCGTCAAAGATTGTCGGCCTAAGCTTTCCCAAGCGCAACCGGCTCCTGTCGCGACCGGAGTTTCTGGCCTGCTACGATGGTGGCAGACGCCTGAACTCCAGGCGTTTCATTGCTTACGTCCTGCCGCATGAGCATGGATCGTGGCGACTGGGCTTGGCCGTGACCCGCAAGGTCGGATCGGCGGTTCGCCGCAACCGCATCAAGCGCGTCCTGCGGGAATACTTCAGGCTGCATCAGCACGAGTTGTCCGAGCTCATGGACATTGTCGTCGTTCCCAAGCGTCACGTGGATGCCAGCAGCCTCGACCTGCGTCAGGTCGAGGCTGAACTTACGCCCATGCTTGTCCGCGCGGGGCTCTTGGCTTCCGAAGCCTGTGCGTCCCGCGAGGGGTGCCGGCGCGGGGCAGCGCAAGGAGGCGGGTGAGTGCGCACGTTGTTTCTGCTCCTCATCCGTCTGTATCAACTGGCAGTCTCGCCACTGCTTCCGGCCTGCTGCCGGTTCACTCCCACCTGTTCCGCGTACGCCGCGGAAGCCATCACCCGATTCGGCGCGCTCAGAGGCGGTTTGCTGACCCTGTGGCGCATTCTGCGCTGCCATCCGTTCGCCGCCGGCGGCTTCGACCCTGTGCCAGAAACGTTCGCGGGATGCAGGCCCTGTTCCGGACCCCGCGAACACACCACTGACCCGTAAACACGACGCGAGCCATGGAAAACAAAAGACTTTTGCTGGCCACGGTGCTGTCCCTGGCCATACTCGTCGGCTGGAGCTACTTTTTTGCCCCCGAGCAGCCGGTCGAGCAGGCCCAAGCTCCCGCCCCGCAAGCCCAGCCTGCGCCTCGGCCGCAGTCGGCCCAACCCCTGGAGGCGATTCCCGGCGCGGCTTTCACGTCCGCATCCGGCAAGATCGTCACCGTTGAAACGCCCCTGTACACGGCCAAGCTGTTTGCCGACGGCGGTGTGCTTCAGCACTTCATTCTCAAGAACTACAAGACCGGCATCGAACCCGGCGCCGCCAACATCGACCTTGTGTCACGGCAGGCCCAGGAGAAGGCGCCCCTTGGGCTCATCTGGAACGGCGCGCCGACCTGGAATCGCGGTTCGTGGAGCTTCGAGGGTTCCGACCTCACGCTTTCCGACGACCAGACCGGGCAACTCTCCTTTGTTTGCGACATCGCTGGCGCGCGTCTCGTGCGCACGCTGACCTTCCGCGCGGACAACTACACCGTGCAGGATTCGGTGCGCGTCGCCAACCAGACCCAGGCCCAGCTCTCGGGCAGGTTGGCCTTCACCCTGGCCGGCACCACCTTGTCGGCCGAAGGCGACAGTTACAACCCCACGCGCGTGGAATATCTTGCTGAAGGCGGACTTGAGTCCGAGAGCGACACGGACGATCTGGCCAAGGGCCTGACTTTCACGGGACAGGTGCGCTGGGGCGGTCTGCTGAGCAACTACTTCCTGCTGGCTATCGCGCCGCAAACCGAGCCGGCGACCTTCAAGGCTCTTTATTCGGACCAGCTTTACCGCATCGCCGTGGAAAAGAGCGACATCCTGCTCGATCCGGGCAGCGAGGCCAGCGTGGCCGCGGACTACTTCCTCGGGCCCAAGGTCCGCGAACTTCTGGCGGTCGCGCCCGCCGAACTGAGCCGGTCCATCAGCTACGGCTGGTTCAGCGTAATCGCCAAGCCCTTGGTGCTGGCCCTCGACTGGCTGTACTCCTTCACGCACAATTGGGGCGTGGCCATCATCCTGCTGACGGTGTTCATCAAGCTCGTGTTCTGGCCGCTTTCGCAGAAGAGCTACAAGTCCATGAACCAGATGAAGAAGCTGCAGCCCATGATGGCCAAGATCCGGGAGAAGCACGCCGACGACCGGGTCCAGATGAACCAGGAGATGATGCAGCTCTACCGCACCTACAAGGTCAACCCCATGGGCGGCTGCTTGCCCATGGTGCTGCAGATCCCGGTATTCCTGGGTCTGTACAACGCTCTGATGGGCGCCATCGAACTGCGGCACGCCGCATTCATCGAGCATCTGCCTTTCACGAACTACATCTGGCTGGCGGACCTTTCGGCCAAGGATCCTTTCTACATCACACCGCTGATCATGGGCGCGACCATGTTCCTGCAGCAGAAGCTCACCCCGGCCGCCGGTGATCCGACGCAGCAGAAGATCATGATGTTCATGCCCCTCATCTTCACTTTCATGTTCCTCAACTTCCCGGCTGGCTTGGTGCTGTACTGGCTCGTCAACAACGTGCTGTCCATCGCCCAGCAGTGGTGGCTCATGCGCAAGGCCTAGGCCGTGGCGCGCATAGAGCGGAATACCCTGCAAGCCGAGGCCAGGCTCGCGCCGGCATAGGAGAAACACATCATGAGCGAATACAAGGAATTCACAGGTAAAAGCCTGGATGACGCCATCAAGGAGGCCTGCGATTTCTACGCGCTTGACCGCGGAAAGCTTGAGATCGAAATCATAAGCGGGGGCTCGTCTGGCATCTTTGGCCTGGTGGGCAAAAAAAAGGCCGTGGTAAAGGCCAGACCGCGCGTGGCCCAGTCCCTGGGCGGCAAGCCCATGCCCAGCGGCCGCGCGACCGAGAGGACGAGCGAGCCCAGGGCAGAGAGGACGAGCGAACCCAGGGCTGAGCAGCGAGCCATGCCCCAGGCCGAACCTCGGGTTGAAGCCCAGGCCGCGGTTCAAGCCGAAGCCAGGCCCGCACCGCAATCCGAGTCCCGCCCGGAAGGCCGTTCCGAATCCCGCCAGGGCAGGGGACGCCGCTCGCGGCACAAGAAGGCCCCCAGGCCCGAGTTCAAGGCCGAGGATTACGCGCCTGACGGAGAGTCCGAAGAGGCGGGAGCCGAAGCTCCGGCTGCGCCCGCGCCTGAGCGGCAGGCTCCCAGACCCATGCGCGCCGCTCCTGTTGCCCCCACTGCCGCCGCAGGTTCAATGGACATGGAAGCGGATCTTCTCGACGATCTGGACGAGGACTTCAGCGAGGAGATCCAGGAAGTCGAGGAAAAGCCGCTTGATAAGCCTGAGCTGGAAGCTCTGCTGCGCAAGACCGTAGCCCTGCTCGTTGAGCCCATCGTAGGCCAGGTCCAGATCACTCTGACGCAGACCCCGGACCGCGTGCGTGTGCGCATAACCGATACAAATGAGGAGGATTCGGGCCTGCTCATCGGCCGTGACGGCCAAACCATCAACGCGGTTCAGTATCTGGTCAACCGCGTGGTGAGCAAGCAGTGGCCCGAGTCCGTGCGCGTGCAGATCGATACCGGCAACTACCGCGAGCGCCAGGACGACAAGCTGCGCAAAATGGCCTATTTTCTGGCCGGCAAGGCCAAGTCCTCGGGCCGCGCCCAGTCCACCAAGCCGCTGACGTCCTATCACCGCCGGGTCATCCACATGGCCCTGCAGGCGGATCCGTCCGTGCAGACCCGCAGCAAGGGCGAAGGCCCGCTCAAGCGCGTGCTCATCCTGCCCGCAAGGCGCGGCGGCAAACCGGGTAACGGAAACGGCAACGGCGGCCGTGGACGTGGCCGGGGCGAGAATGGAAACAGCGAGGCCAGCGGCAGCGCGCAGGAATAGTCACTGACGAGGGGAGGGCGCGACCTTCCGGTTCAACCCTTTAAGGACTTCTGCCCGCGTGCAGGTCTCTGGCTCGCGCAGAACCCACGACATTACAGGCCGGCCCGCTTCCATGGAAGCGGGCCGGCTTCTTTTAAGGCAGATTGCTTTTAAGACGCCCGCTCCGGCGTTGACGGCGCAAGTGAATTGCGCCTACGCCTACGCGGCGGCAAGCCATGCCGACGCATGGCTTGCAGAGCATTTTCAAAAGCAAAATGCTCTAGACCTGAAATCTGCGTCCGCCCGGTTGCGTATCCTGGCGGTCTGCCTAGGCATGCCAGGGCGACAACCGCGCGGCGGCTGGGAACGATCCCGGTGTGTTGCCAGGGCGGCACTTATCAGCTGCCTTTGGGCGCGTAAGGCCTTCATCCAAGAGCGAAGATGCCGTCTCCGCC
>NZ_AULZ01000031.1 GCF_000422545.1 Desulfocurvibacter africanus subsp. africanus DSM 2603 | reverse complement strand
CCGCCGCGCGTAGGCGTAGGCGCAATTCACTTGCGCCGTCAACGCCGGAGCGGGCGTCTTAAAAGCAATCTGCTCTAGGACAAGCCTGTTGGCTCGCGAAATGAAATGCGATAAGCAGCAGACCATGCACACAGCTTTCATTCCAGGCAAGTTGCTCCTTGCCTGCCTTCTGGTGATGGCCGTTATGTTGAGCCGGCCCTGCCCCGTGCTGGCCCAAGTGCTCAGCGTCCGCCACGAAATCGATGTGCGCCTGGACTTGGCGACAAAAACTCTGCGTGGCAGGGATGTCGTGACGGCCCAGATTCGCGATGCGGCCGAAATCGTCCTGCATCTTGGCTCCCAAGTCAGCGTAACCAAGCTGGATCTCGGCGGCAGGCCGGCATCCTATAAAGCCGAGGATGGTGTGCTGCGCGTGCCCCTTCCGGCGAACGCGCGCACCGGCGACGTGCGTCTCGCCGTGGAGTACGTGGGCCGGTTCGATGATCCGTGGCCCGAGAACCCCCATGTATTCGACAATCCCGGCTATGGCGTGGGCGCAACCATCACTTCGGACGGCGCCTTTTTCCTTGCCGGCAGCGGCTGGTATCCGCGCCTGGATGCTCGGGAACGCAGTTTCCTCGTCACGGTGCGCGCTCCGCGCGGCATCTACGCCGTGACCTCGGGCACGCTCATCGGCCATGGCGATCCAGAGGGCGAGAGCGTGTCCAAGTGGATTTGCGCTTCCACGCCCGAAGAACTCGCACTTTTTGCCGGCCCCTTTATACAGGACATGCGCCGGATCGGGCAGATTCCCGTCTACACCTATTTCTATCCAGACAGCGTGCAGTTTTCGCCGGTTTACCTGGAGGCCGCGGCGCGACATCTGCAGTTCTTCTCCAGGCTGCACGGCGCCTATGCCTTTCCCAAATTCGCAGTGGTGGAAAACTTTTTCCCCACGGGCTACGGTTTTCCTTCATTTACTCTGCTTGGCTCGCAGGTGCTCCAACTGCCGTTCATTCCCGAAACCAGCTTGCGCCACGAAGTCGCCCATTGCTGGTGGGGCAATGGAGTGCTCGTGGACTCAACCGGCGGCAACTGGAGCGAGGGGCTGACCACCTATGTGGCCGACTATCTGGCCAAGGAGCAAGTCTCGACCGAGGAATCCGTCGAGTACCGCCGCCAGATCCTGCGAGACTACGCCCTGTTGGCGGCGGGACAGGAAGATTTCCCCTTGCGCCGGTTCAGCTCCCGCATCAGTCCGGCATCGCGCGCCGTGGGTTACGGCAAGGCCATGTTCGTCTTCCACATGGCCAGGCGCAGGGTGGAGAACCGGGCTTTCTGGCAGGCCTTGCGTGACGTCTATGCCAAGCGACTGTTCAAGCCTACTTCCTGGGAGCACTTCCGTGACGCCTTCGTGGCTGGAGGTTGGGATGCGGCCGAAGCTAACGACTTTTTCAAGCAGTGGCTGGAGCGAACGGGCGCGCCACGGCTGCGCCTGGGCAAGGTCGGGGTTGAGCGCATGGGCGCGCGTTGGACCGTACGGGGCGAACTGCTGCAAACCGAGCCGTATTATGACCTGCATGTGCCCGTGCGGCTTCAAACCACGACTTTTGGCGAAAACCAGTTGGTGCATCTGAGCGGCCCGCGAGCCGCGTTCAGTTTTTCCTCGCTCGATCAGCCCGTGGGCCTGGACGTGGACCCCGAAGCGCATGTCTTTCGGCAGCTTGCGCCCGAGGAGATTCCCGTCACTGTCAACAGCATCAAGTCGGCCAAGGCGTTAGTGGCGGTGCTTGGCGGCTCCATGGATGAGGCCTACCTGCCGGTGCTCCGGCTGCTTCTGGAAAGCCTGGGGCAGGGCGGGGCCGAGATCATACGCGAAAAGGAAGTCGGTGCAGCCGCTCTTGCCCGCCGCGACGTGCTTTTCCTGGGCTTTCCCATTACGGACAAGGGTCGGGAGGCTGTGGCCTCGGTGCAGCGCAATAATTGGCAGGTGCTGGAGCAGCTCTCCCAGCAGGAGACCTTGGCCTTGGCCAGGAGCGATGCGCAGCTCTTGGCGTATGCCGACCCCGAGCGGCCGGGCCGGGTCGTGGCTTTCTTCGTCCCGCGCCCATCGATTGACATGCAGGCCACCGAGGAGGCCGCACGGAAGATCACGCATTATGGCAAGTACAGCTATCTCGGCTTCGAGAAGGGTGTTAACACGGTCAAGGGTATTTGGGAGCCTCAAGACTCGCCTTTGTCCGTGGACTTCGAGGAGGAGTGATGGCTTGCGTGAGATGCCTTGCCCTGATCGCGTTGGCTCTGTTTCTTTGCATCCCCGCCGATATCCGCGCCCAGGCCCGGGAAGCAGATGCCCTCGACCTGACCCTGCGCGATGTGCTTCGCGGTCGTGACGTGCCGCTGGCAAAGGCCGCGCATCGGCTGGCCGAGGCCAATGTGGTGCTGGTGGGCGAATCGCACGACGATCCGGACCACCATGCGGCTCAACTCCAGATAATCAACAGCCTGCGCCTGTCGGGATACCCCGTGGCCGTGGGCCTGGAAATGTTCCAGCACCGCGAGCAGCAGATCCTGGACGATTGGGTGGTAGGCAATCTCTCCGAGAGCGACATGGCCAAGGCCTTTGCCCGCAACTGGGATGCGAGCTGGCCGCTTTACCGCCCCATCTTCGAGTACTGTCGCCAAGAGCGGATTCCCATGATCGGGCTCAACGTGCCGCGCGAAATTACCCGGCAAGTAGCCAGACAGGGGTTCTCTTCCCTGAGCCGCGAGCAAATGGGCCAGCTTCCGCCCGTGGTGTGCATCGTTGACCCGGCCTACGAAGCCTTCTTGCGCAGGGTTCTGGGCACGCACGCCGGTGACGGCGAGTTCAATAAATTCTGCGAGGCCCAACTCGTGTGGGACACGGCCATGGCCTATTACGCAGGGGAGTACCATGTCAGCGATCCTGAGCGGACCCTGGTTGTGCTCACTGGATCCGTGCACGCATGGAAGCCGGCCGTGCCGGCACAGCTGCGCAAGCTCCATCCCGAATTGTCCAGCCTGAGCGTGCTACCGGCCGAATCGGGTGTCGAGCCCGGCCGGATTACCCCCAAGGATGCTGACTACTTGTATATGCGCGGGGGGTAGGAAATATTTTGGAGCGCTCGGCCGCCGGCCCGGCAGTCAGCATCGAGAAGCAGGGGCTTGGGCAGCGCCTGGGCTTGTGCTAGAGCATGGGGCAGATTGGAAAGCTAACCCGCAACAAGGACGTCAGACCATGCGCACAAAAATCATCGCCACCCTCGGGCCGGCATCCATGGACTACGAGGTCATGAAGGTCCTGGCCCAGAACGGCGTAAGAGTTTTCCGCCTGAATTTCTCCCATTCCGACGCGGCCTTTTTCGAGCCTATCGTGCGCAATATCCGCCGGCTGGAGAGCGAGCTGGGCATTCCGCTCACGGCCCTGGGCGATTTGTGCGGCCCCAAGGTGCGCATCGGCGACGTGCAGGGCTCCCCTCTGAGCGTGGAGCGCGGATGCATGGTTTACCTTGGCCTGCCTGAAATGGAAGGCAAGGCCGAGGGCTGCGCCTTCATCAGCCTGGATATTCCCGAGCTGCTGGTTGGCCTGGAGTCGGGCATGCCCGTGTCCCTGTCCGACGGCATGCTGCAGTTCACCATCACGCAGACCGCGGTGCACAACAAGCTCTATGTAATGGAGGCCTTGAACGACGGCATCCTGACCTCGCACAAGGGCATTGCCTTTCCCGGCAAGTTCCATCCCATGCCGGCATTGACCACCAAGGACCGCAAGGACCTTCACGAGGGCCTGGAGATCGGCCTGGACGCCGTGGCCTTGTCCTTCGTGCAGCATGAGCAGGATATCATCGACATCAAGGAAGAGATCCGCAAGCACGGCACCTGGATTCCGGTCATCGCCAAACTGGAACGCAAGAACGCCCTGGATCGCCTGGAGCCTATCCTGGAGCTCACCGATGCGGTCATGGTTGCGCGCGGCGACCTGGGCCTGGAGTGCTCCATGGCCGAGCTGCCGGTCATCCAGAAGCGCGTGCTGCGCGCCTGCCGCCACGCCCACAAGGGCAGCATCGTGGCCACGCAGATGCTCCTGTCCATGGTCCAGAACCCTGTGCCCACGCGGGCCGAAGCCACGGATGTGGCCAATGCGATCATGGACGGCGCGGACTGCGTGATGCTCTCGGAGGAGACGGCCGTGGGCAAGTACCCCGAGCGCGTGGTGCGCTTCATCAATGAAATCTCCATGAGCGCCGAGGCGTACTTCCTGGAACGCATCCAAGGGCCCTACATGCCCAAGAAGGAGAAGAATCCGGTCAAGTACCTGGCCTATGCCGCGGCGCTGTTGGCCGAGAACGCCGAGAGCAAGGCGATCATCAGCCATTCGGACAGCGGCAGCACCGCGCGTTTCCTGTCCAGTCGCCGACCGGCCACGCCCATCTACTGCCTGACGCCGGACGAGCGGGTCATGCGCTACATGAACTTCTTCTGGGGCGTGAACCCGCGCAAGGCCGACACGTCCATCGAGCGGCACATGGCGCGCGTGGAACGCTTCGTCCAGGATAACCCCGCCTTCGCGCCGGGGGACAACGTGGTGCTCACTTCGGGCCAACCCACGCCTGGCCAGGGCGAACGGCACACCAACGCCCTCAAGATTTACTACAAGTAGCCTTTCACCTTGCGGCCGCCTCGGCATTTCAGAGGCGGCCGCAAGGAGCATTCCACCCGCCAGGGACATTTTTTTGATATGAGCCCTCCAGGCTCCGCGTAATTCATTGGCGGATTGCCATGGTCGCGGAGTCTCTCCGATACCTGTCCAGCCTTGCCCGGGCGCAGTGATCCCACCTGATTCGGAAGTCCATGCGAAAGGAAAAGAATTGCCCGTTTTCTCGCGCATCTGCTAGGGTGGCAGAGTGGGATATTCGTGTCAGGAGGCTCCATGAATGCCAATAAGCGTTTCCGATCGGCGGACAGAAACGGCTTGGGCAGAGGGATGCATGCCGGATGGCTTGCACTGCTCCTGCCTGTACTTGTGGCGCAAGCCACGTACACAAGGCTGACAACTCCACGCCTGCCCGTAGCGGCCGGTCCGGATGAAGGCGAAATTCCTGGTCGATATCCCGCTCTGCGTTTCCTGGCTTTAGGCGAATCGACCGTGGCCGGAGTGGGTGCGGCCACCCAGGACCAAGCCCTGACTTGCCAATGCGCCCGGTGGCTGCGAGATCTCACAGGACGGGCCGTGTGCTGGAAGGCCGTGGGGCTGAGCGGCGGCAATGCCAGAAGCCTCTTGGTGCGCATGCGCGCCATGGAGCGTGTGGAGGCGGATTTCGCGCTGGTTGTCTTGGGCGTCAATGACGTGGTCGCGTTCCGTGCGCCCGCCAAATGGGCCCAGGATCTCGCTTCGCTCGTCCTGGCGCTGCGCGAGCGTAGCGGCAATATTCCGGTGCTGCTGGCTGGTGTGCCGCCGGTGGAGCGTTTCACGGCCCTGCCGCAGCCCCTAAGGGATTGCCTTGGCCGGCGGGCACGGGTCCTTGACCGTGAGGCCCGGCAGCTTGTTTCGCGCCTGCCGGGCTTAAGCCACTGCCAGACTCCCTTGCCACGGCCGGATCAGCTTGCCGAGGATGGATTTCATCCGAGCCCAGCCGGCTACAGCGGCTGGGCCTGGGTATTGGCCCATGCCCTGGCTACCATGGCGCGGCTCAGCCCCGACGAGCTGGTGGCCGAGCGTGCCGCGGTGACCTACTCCCCCATGTGCTTGAGCGGAAGGCATGCGGCGTGAGCTGGGAGGTAACGCTTGCCTGGGTTCGCGCAATATGCTGGCCGCTTGCCCTAACCTTGATCCTGACATGGCTGGCCGTGGGGTGCGCCGCCAGGCTGCCCGAGGGCCGTGAGCCAGGCCCCGGCACCTACCTGCGCACCATGGAGCGTGGTGACATGGGTTTTCGGCGCGAGTATCTGCTGCATGTACCCAAGAGCTATGTTTCTGGCCGTCCCGCGCCCTTGGTGGTCGTGCTCCATGGCGCGTTCTCCACGGGCGAGGCCACGGCCCGCTTCAGCGGCTTCAACGAGTTGGCAGAGCGTGACGGCTTCGTGGTCCTGTACCCGGAAGGAGTGGGCCTGTTCGGCCTCCTGCAGCACTGGAACGCAGGCTTCTGCTGCGCCATGGCCCAGCAGACCGGTGTGGACGACATCGGTTTTCTTTACGAGGCCATTGGCGAGGTTTCGGAACGCCTGGATATCGATCCGGCGCAGGTCTTCCTGGTGGGCACTTCCAACGGCGGCATGCTGGCCTTTCATTACGCCGCGCTCCACCCCGAACAGGTGGCCGCCGTGGCCACGATGGCGGCCAGCGTCGGCGGCAGGCTCATCTTCGAGTCCCAGGACCACTTCGTGGGCGAATCACCGGTAAACCTGGCCATGGCTTCTCCGACTCTGCCGCCGTCTTCGCCTGCGCCATCCCCTGCTGCAACCGAAGACACACCGCCGGTGTCCGTGCTCATGTTTCACGGCAACGCCGATGAAACCGTGCCCTTCTACGGCGGCCAGAGCGTGCGGCATAGCAGCGCCTGGTTCCTGTCCGCCGACGAGAGCGCGCACTTCTGGGTCAAGCGCAACAGGTGCGAGGGCATGCCCGAGGTGAGCTTTCAGTGCGACGCCAAGGTCAGGCGCAAGGCCTGGACCGAGTGCGCACAGGGCAGCGAGGTGGTGTTCTACGAGCTGGCGGGCTGGGGCCACTACTGGCCCAACAAGGTCCCGGATGGCGATTTGGAGGCCTTCCAGGGGCTGGACGCCGCCTCGGTCATTTGGGAGTTCTTTAAGCGCAACGCCCGCAAGCCCGAGCAGGTTTCAGCGGCCGGTCACGAGGCAGCTCGGCCCGTGGAAGGTCTGGCTTGTGTTGCAGCGGATGAGAGCCAGTCCTTTTAAAGCTGATTGCATTTGAAATGGGGGGTCCAGGGGAATCATTTCCCTGGTGGGAGGGTCTGGGAGGGCAAAGCCCTTCCCAGTTTCTGCCAGCTCTTGTGCAAAACGCTCTAAAAGCAATCGGCTCTAGAGCATTTTGCTTTTGAAAATGCTCTGCAAGCCATGCGGCGGCATGGCTTGCCGCTAGCTTCGGCGCAGGCGCAATTCACTTGCGCCGTCTGCGCCGGAGCGGGCGTCTTAAAAGCAATCTGCTCTGAAGACCGATTGAACTGCGCGAGCCCGGGGGGCGTCCGCCTTGGTGAGCAGGGCAAGCGGGGAGGGCAAGCCTCTCCAGACTCTTGCGCGATCACAGGCGTTTCGAGATTGACTTCGACAGGGATCACGAGAAGGTGTAGCCCTCTCGACCTTCAAATGCCTTACCTACGTATCTTCAAGAGCGATGACCACGGCGCTGTTGTTGCCGCCGAAAGCCAGGGACTGGGACAGACCTGCTTTGCCCTTAATCTGTGTACGCTCCGTCACGGGGGAGGACGGGAAACTCGGGTCCACTTGGGTAAGGCCCAGGCTGGCCGGGATTTTGCCCAGCTCCAGGCAGGCAGCGGTAAAGACCGCCTCGATGGCTCCGGCCGCGCCCAGGGTGTGGCCGGTCATGCCCTTGGTGGACAGATAGGGCACTCCAGGCAAGGCCTCGGGCAGGACCAGGCTTTCCACGCGGTCGTTGTCGGGGGTTCCCGTGCCGTGGGCGTTGACAAAGGCGATATCCGAAGGTGCGAGGTTCGATGTGCGCAACGCATCGGAGAGGGCCGCGCGCAGGCCTGCGCCGTCCGGCTTGGGCGCGGTGGGATGATAAGCGTCGCAGGCCGAGCCGTAGCCCAGCACACGGAAGCGAGGCTTGCAACCCAGCTTGACGGCGGCCGCGTCGGACAGGAGCAGGAGCATGGCCGCGCCTTCGCCCAGGTTGAGGCCCTTGCGGTTCGCGTCAAAGGGCTTGCACGGCTCGGAGTCGAAGATCATGAGCGAATTGAAGCCGAGGTAGGTCACGCGGCATAATTCGTCGCTGCCGCCCGCCAGCACCGCGTCGCACAACCCGGCCGCGATCCACTCGGCGGCCAGCCCCACGGCGTCGGTGCCTGAGGAGCAGGCATTGACCACGGTCTGCACCGGGCCGCGCAGATCGAACTCCCGCGCCAGCACCGAGGCCGGATTGCTGTGCAGGAAGCGCGTGATGGGCTTCATGCTCGGCCGGCCGCCTGTGCGGTACTCGCGATAGAATTCCTCATTGTTCATGGCGCTGCCCACGGTGGTCCCCACGAGCGCGCCCACGCGCAGCCCGGACAAAGCAGCCGGCGTAAGTCCGGCCATGGTCAAGGCCTCGCGGGCAGTGGCCACGGCCATGGCGGCCGTGAGCGTGGTGTCCTCGCGCCGGGCCAGGGGCTCGACTGCGATGAAACTCTCCGGCAGCTCGAAGACGGGGTTGCGTGTCGGCAAATTCGTCGAGAGCCGCGCGGGCGGCCTGGGATCGCGTTCGCCCCGGAACAGAGCGCGGACGCACTCGTCCACGCTCAATCCGGCCGCGCACAGGCAGCCCAGGCCGGCCACGGCCACGCCTCGGCCGCGAATGCTCATTGGGCCTTCCGCGCGTCGATGAAGCTGGCCAGGCTGCCGATATTCTGGAAGGCGGTCTTGCCCTCCTCCATGTCCTTGATCTCGACGCCGAAGTGCTTCTGAACGAGCACGACGATCTCCACGGCGTCCAAGGAGTCGAGACCAAGGCCCTCGCCGAACAGGGCAGTGTCGTCGGTCAGTTCCTCTGGAGTCACGTCCTCCAGGTTGAGTTCGTTCACGAGAATGTCGCGCAGTTTGGCGCTGGTCGTCATGGTTTTTCTCCTTGTGCGTAGGCTCTGGCCGTGGGTTCGGCCGCATCCGTGCGTTCCGCCGGACCGCCGGCCCACATGTCGAAGAAGTTGAAGAATTGGTATGGATGCTCGCCCACAAAGGCCTCCAGGGCCTGTACGAACTGGCGGGCGTAAGGGGCCACGCCCGCCCGGCCGCGAGGCAGGCGCTCGGGAACATTGATAATCCGTGCGATCTCCAGCACGTAGGAATCCGGGCCGCTCTTGTGCGAGAGCATGACCACCACGGGCGCGCCCGTGGCCGAGGCCAGCTTGTAGGCGCTGACCGGGAACTGGGCCGGCTCGCCCAGGAAGGGCAGGGCCAGGGCGCTGCCTTCGCTGCCAAAGGTCCGGTCGCCCATGACACAGACCACCTCGCCGTTTTTAAGCGCGGCGATCATGTCCAGGGTGCCGCCCAGGTAGCCCGAAGGGTCGATGATCTTGAAGGGCATGTCACCCTTGCGGTGCTCGAACCAGTGGCGGTCGACATCGCCGGCCTCGCGGGTGATGAGCATGTTCACGGGCATGCCCAGGAAGTCGATGGCCGACATGGCCGCCTGCCAGCAGCCCACGTGCGCGCCCATGAGGATGAAGCCCTGGCGGGCCTCCATCAGTGGCGTGAGCTTCTCGCGGCCGCGAAATTCCACTTTCAGCCGGCCGGGACCAAGGATGCCGACCATGGCCCGGTCGATGATTGCCTGGGCCAAGGCATAGCTCAGCTTGAAGCTCTGGCGGAAGTTCGCGCCCTCGCCGGGGAAGCGGCGCACGAGGTATGGCCGGCAGCGCTCGCGCAGGTCGGGCCGCAGGAGCATGTACCAGCCCACCACCAGCCGGGCGAAGAGGTACGCAGACCAGCGCCCGCCCAGGCGGATGAGCAGATAGAAGAACTGATGCTGCCAGCGGGCGCCAACGCTGCGGCTGGACCAGCGGCGTTGTCTATTTTCCGACATAGCGCCGCACCGCCTTCATCTGGAGCCTGATGGACACGGCCGCGCTCCAGGCTGTGAAGCCCATGGCCAGGGCCAGCAGGGGGGCCAAGGCCACGGAGCCGATGACCCATTCCCAGGCCCGATCCAGGAACTGGGTGCCCAGGGTCTGCATGGACAACTCGGTAAGGAACTGCCCGTGGCGCAGGAAATGGCCCGCCTCCACGGCCAGGGCCGGCACCAGGGGCGGCATGCACAATTGGCTGGCGGCCAGGGCCACGAGCCGGTTCAGGCGCAGGTAGCCCGCGGCCAAAAGGATGGACACCGAATGCACGCCCAGCAGCGGCAGGGTGCCCAGGAATATTCCCAAGGCCACCGACAGGGCGATGTCCATGGGCGTGGCGCTGCCTTCCAGGAGGTTCCTGAACGAGCGCACGGGATGGCGCAGGGACACGGCCTTTTCCGTCTTGCCGCTTTGCAGGAGCTTGTCATGGGGCCAGGGCAGCATGGAACGCACTGTCAGCCGCGTGTTGAGCAGCGAGAGGCGCAGGTTGTCCACGAAACCCCGGAAATGCGACACGCGCTCCTCGGCCGGCGGGTAGTGCACGCTGATGGCCACGTCGCGCAGGCTCAGGCCGGCCCAGACCGCGCGCACGAGCACCTCAACCTCGAAGGAGTAGTGCGTCTCGGAAAACTTCAGTCGCCGCAGAACGTTCACGGGATAGGCCCGGAAGCCGCTCTGGGTGTCGGACAATCTTTGCCCGGTTTGCACGCGCAGCCAGAAGTTGGAGAATTCGCGGCCGAAGCGCGAGGAGCCTGGCACATTGGCCGTGTTGAAGTCTCGTGCGCCAACCACGATGGACATGGGCTCCTCGGCCAGAACCTGCAGGAACTTGGGGATGTCCGCCGGATCGTGCTGGGCGTCCGCATCCAGGGTCACGATATGCGTAAAGCCCAACTCCTCGGCCCGCGCCGCGGCGGTAAGAATGGCCGCGCCCTTGCCCTGGTTCACCGGGTGGCGGATGACCTCGACTCCGAGCCCTTCCAGCACGTCGGCGCCCCCGTCGCTGGAGCCGTCGTCGACCACGAGCAGCGGACCGAAGGCCATGGCGCGTTCCGCCACGGAACGCAGGGTGGCCGCGTGGTTGTAGACCGGAATGACGATCAGATGGCGCGCGACTTCAGTCATCTAAGCCTTTCCATAGCGGTTGCTGCTGTGCGCGAAGGACCAGAACGAGCGCAGGTTGGCCAGGAATCTCATCCAGCTTTGCGGCGAGCGCCAGAGCATGGTCACATAGTCCCAGAGCACCTTGGGCCGCGTGAAGTGCGATTTGTAGAAGTCCCGGTGCAGTTCGTCCAATCGCTCGCGGGTCATGCCCTTGGCCACGAACAGGAAGTGCATGCAGTCCATGCGCTGCCAATCCTCGTCGAACTCGCCGAGCTGGCCGTTCGCGGCCTTGATCTCGTCGTAGATGGGCGAGCCGGGGAAGGGCGTGAATTTGGTCATGTTCAGATCGTCAACGGGCAGGGAGAACACATAGCGCTTGGTCTTGGCGATGGTCTCCTCAGTCTCGCCCGGCAGGCCCATCATGAGCAGGCCCTTGACCCGGATGCCGTGGCGCTTGACCAGCTTGATCTTTTCGCCCAGGTCGCCCAGGTCGATCTTGCGGTTCTGGCGTTCCAGCAGCGCCTGGTCGCCGGTCTCGATGCCCAGGCTGGTCATCCAGCACCCCGCGGCCTTGAGCCGGCGTATCAAGTCTTCGTCGATGTGGTTGGCCCGCACCGCGCAGTTGAAAGTCATGCCCAGGGGTTTTGCCACGAGCATATCCGTGAACTCTTCCACGCGTTTTTTGTGGAAGGTGAACTGGTCGTCGTAGAAATTCACGTGGCGGATGCCGAAGCGGTCGCGCAGATGGCGCAGGTGCTCGTAGAGGTACTGCGCGGAATTGAAACGGTAGCTGCGGCCGAAGACCGAACGGTCGCAGTAGCTGCACGCGTACGGGCAACCGCGGCTGGAGGAGCAGCTCGTATTGGGCGCGCGCGGATAGTTGAAGATGGGCAGCGTGTAGTCGTGCGGAAATCCGTCGAGCTTCTCGTAGGCCGGGAAGGGCAAGGCATCCAGGTCGAGCAGGTGCTCGCGGCGGCCGTTGAAGGTCGGCGTGCCGGAGGTGTCCCGCCAGACGAGGCCGGGAATCGAGGCCGGATCATCCAGGCCGCGTTCCATGATCTCGCGCATGGTCTCTTCGCCCTCGCCCACCACGACCATGTCCACGGCCGGGAATTCGGCCAGCACGCGCTCGCGCAGGGCCGAGACGTGCGCGCCGCCGAAGATCGTGGTCACGCCGGGCAGCTCGGCCTTGGCCATGGCCGCTATGCGCGCGCCGTCCAGGAAGGACGAGGTCGTGCAACTGAAGCCGATGAACGCCGGCCGCTCCGTGCGCAGGTAGTCCTGCACGGTCTTGTCCGAGCCCGGCCGGGCGAAATAGTCGGCAATTGTCGTGCTGAAGCCCTTGGAGTCCAGCCAGGCCGAAATGCTGGCCAGCCCGAGCGGCGGCATGACGTTGGCCTTGCGCGAGATGTCGTTGCCGGCCGAGCCCGCGGAGTAGCCCAGCGGGTGCACGAGCAGGATCTTCCTGCGGTCGAGAGGCTGAAGCGCGCTCATGTCTTGACCCTCCTGGGCTTGTCCTTGCGGAAGGAGATCAGCTTATCCCACATGAGGCCGCGATAGCCGAAGCGCTGCATGACCTCCATGCGCGCCTGGCCTTCCGAGGGCGGAAAGATGCGCTCGCGGCGGCCGGCGAATGAGGTCAGCATGGCTTCGTGCATGGCCTGCACGTCCACGTGCGGCGAGAAGTAGTAGGCCGGCTTGAGCAGGGGCGTATCATCCGCCAGCACTCCCTGGGCGCGGGCGATGTCCAGCAGGCGCGTGCCGGGCAGGATGCGGATGCCAGAGAAGGCGAAAACCACGCACTGCTCCAGGCGCTCCAGGTTGGCCAGCCCCTCGCGCACCGTGTCCATGGTCTCTCCCGGTCCGGCGAACATGACGAAGTGCGCCACCGGGATTTCCTGGGCCACGCAGGCCTGGTTGAAGGCCAGGGCCTCGGCGAAGCTGAAGCTCTTGTCCAGGCCTGCCAGCGTCGCGTCGCAGGAAGCGTCCGTGCCCAGCTCCACGGCGTACAGACCCGAGCGCTTGAGCAGGGCCAGCTCTCCGGCCGTGATGGGCATGGGCTTGAAGAAAGCCGACCACTTGATGTTCAGCCCGCTTTTGATCAGAGCCTCGGCGACTTCCAGGTAGTGGCCGCCCGGATCGTTGAACACCGAGTCCGTGAAGAACACGTGGTCGATGGCGAACTCCGCGTTCATGCGCGCGAGATCCTCCACCACCGCTTCGGGCTCGCGCAGCCGCAGCACGCGGCCCTCGATGCACGGATAGGTGCAGTACACGCACTTGAAAGGGCAGCCGCGTTTGGTCTGCAGATTGACCATGCCGCTGCCGCCTACGTAGAAATCCACCAGCTCGCGCACCAGCAGCGGTTGGGCCATGTCGCTGCCAGTGAGCCCCGGCCCGGACGAGCGCGTGATGCGCTCGGGCTGCTCCCCGCGCGCGAGCCGCGCCAGCAGCTCCGGAAAGGCCTTCTCGCCTTCGCCCACGATGCCGAAGTCCGCTCCCAGGTAGTCCAGGATCTCCTCGGGCATGATGGAGAAAGCCGGTCCGCCGATGATCACCGGCGCGCCCGAGGCCTCGCGGCACAGCTGCGTCAACTCCCTGGCCTGGGTCAGATACCAGCCGCTCTCGCCGCTGAAGGAGTCCACGTTGTCGATGTTGCGCAGGGACAGGCCCACGCAATCAGGCGCGAACCGCTTGATGGCGCTTGCCAGCCCGGCCGTGTCGCGGCCCGAAACGAGGAAGTCGAACTGGCGCACCTCATGGCCTGCGTCAGTCAGGGCGCGGGCAACCACGGCCATGCCCAGCGGGTAAACCGGATAGGGGTCCGTGGTGGTGTTGGTGGCCAGCAGGAAGACCTTGCTCATGGCGTCCTCCGCCTAAACGGCGGGCTTCTCCCGCTTGAAGACCCGGCCCTGGCGCGGGTTGTAGCGGCGGTAGGTTCCGTCGTCCATCTCGCGCCGGATGACCTGCTTGAACAGGTTGCCCATTTTGAGCTGATAGCCGCCTTCGGCGTAGAACTCGTCCCAGGCCCAGTAGTAGAGCTCCTGGAGTTTTTCGGGCGTCATCTGCTTGGGCTGGAACACGACCTTGTCGCAGGTGTACTTGCTCCAGTCATTGGACAGGATGCGACCCTGCTTCTCGAACTTCTCGCGGATGGGGGTGTGCGGGAAAGGCGTGAGCACCGTGAACTCGGCGATGTTCAGCTCGTTCTCCATGAGGAAGTGGACCAGCCGCTTGACGTAGTTCTCGTCCTGATCATCTGTGCCGAGCAGGATGGTGCCCTCGATGCCAATGCCGTGGGCCTTGAGCTGCTTGATGCGCTCGCGGATGACGTCGGAAGTGTCGAAGACCGCCTGGTACACGTACCAGCAGCCGGCCTGGGCCGCCAAATCCAGCACTTCGTCATCATACATGACCGGGTGCGAGACCCATTTCTTCTTGAGCGGGATCATGGCCTTGAACAGGTCCTTGAGCCACTCCTTGTCCTGGGCCAGGGAGTTGTCCACGATGAACAGCCGGTTGTTGGGAATGGACTCCAGCTCCTCCACGACCTTGTCGATAGGTCTGGGCCGGAACACGCGACCGCCCAGGTAGCTCGTGCAACAGGGAAAGCAGTTGAACTTGCAGCCGCGCGAGGCGTGCACCAGATCGACCATCTGCACGCCCCGGTAGTTGTACAAGTCGCGCTTGAGAATGTCGCGCCGCGCCGTGCCGACCAGGTTGATGTCCGGGTGCACGCGCAGGTAGTCGTACAGCGGTTTGAGCTTGCCGGCCTTGAAGTCTTCGATGACCTGCCCGAAGCGTCCCTCGGCCTCGCCCAAAAATACGGAATCAGCGTGCAGGGCCGCTTCCTCGGCGTGCAGCATGGTGGCTATGCCGCCGAAGATGACCTTGACGCCCTTGGCCCGATAGGCATCGGCGATGGCGAAGGCCCGCGGCATCTGGCAGGTGAGCATGACCGACAGCCCCACCAGGTCCACCTGCTCGTCGAAGTCCACGGGCTCGCGGTTTTCGTCCGTGAAGGTCAGGTCCACCTCTTCGGGCACCGTGGCCGCGAAGACCACCGGGCCATGAGGCGGAAGATGAAATTCGGTCTGGCGCTCCAACTTGGGCCAGGACGGATAGATGAGCTTCATGCGCATGGATTATTCCCCCACGGGTTTGCGCCTCGGGGCGCTTGAGATCGAAAGAGTTAGCAGCCTCCGGACGAGGTCCGGCAGGCTGTCCTGCGGTTCGCGCGACGATTCGGCGTCCAAGGCCACGGTGTCACCGTCCAGCAACAGGCGTCCGTATGCCTGGCGGCCTTGGGCGCGGCGTTCGGATTCCAGGACCAGAAAAATGGAGCCGGCCGGGCCTTGACCGCAAGGCCAATCCAGAGCCGGGACATCGCAGGCGCCGGCAAGCATGAGCTCCGCCTCGCCGAACTCCAGGGCTTCCAGGCCAGCACGCACGCCGGTCAACCCGAAGGCTTGCGGCTCGTGAAGCATGCAGGTCGGGCCGCGCAGTCCGAAGCAGATGGCCGCCTCGGCTACGATGGATGTAGGCAAGGTGAAGGCGAACAGGTTGGGACTGGCCAGGATGGGGCCCTGCATGGCCGTGGCGAAATAGTCCAGGTCGGTTCGCAGGCAGCCCACGCAGGTGGTCGCCGCCAGTCCGGCGGACTCGCCCAGCGGGCCTTCCAGTCCGGCATCGCGCAGGGCCATGACCACGCCGGCCAGGCCGGCCTTGCAGTAGGCATCCATGCGCCCGAAGCGGGGGTGCTCGGCGAAGAGATCCTGGCGGCGCACCTCGGGCAAAGTGCCGCAGGCGAGCGCGAAGGCGTCTCGCCTGCCCTGACCCAGCCCGGCGGCAGTGAGCCAGCCCATGCCCGTGACGAGCGCGCTCATGGCTGGCCTCCGGAGAGTGAGCTAAGAGTGCCTCCGGCGGCCGGGGAGGATGATCCCCCCCGGACCCCCGCGATGTTTCCAGGAGAAGAAAAGAGCAGGGCTGCGTTGATGCCGCCAAAGCCCGAGTTGGTGGTCAGGAGCAGGCCTGCGGGCAGGGGAGTGGGCTCGCTGCGCACAAGGCCTGCGGCGGCCGGGTCGGGCTCGCTCATGCCGATGGTCGGCGGCAGCATGCAGTCGGCCAGCATGCGGCAGCACAAGGCCGCCTCGATGCCGCCGGATGCTCCCATGGCGTGGCCCAGGGCGCCCTTGACTCCATGCACGGGAACCTTCCGCTCGCCGAACACGCTTCGGAAGGCGGTCAGTTCCATGGCGTCGTTGTAGACCGTGCCCGTGCCGTGGGCGCAAATGGCGGCCACATCGTCCGGGTTCGCTCCGGCCACGGCCAGGCAGCGGTTGACCGTCGCGATGAGTCCGCAGCCGTTGCGCGCCGGGGCTGTGATGTGCGTGGCGTCGTTGGCCACGCCCCATCCCGCCAGGCGGGTCAGGATGGGCCGTTTTTCGGCTTTGGCGCGTTCCTCGGACATGAGCAGCAGGAACGCCGCGCCTTCACCCAGGGTCAGGCCGTCGCGTTTGGCGTCAAAGGGTTTCGCCGGCTCGGGCGACAGGGCGCGCAGGGATGAGAAGCCCGTGAACACGAATTCGCTGACCAGGTCGGCGCAGACGACCAGCACGGAATCGGCCTTGCCGTGAGCAATGAGCGCCCCCGCACGGGCCAGGGCGATGGTGGCCGAGGCGCACGCTCCGCTTACGGTTTCGCATCGGCCGCACAGCCCAAGACGGCGGGATGTCTCTTCGGCCAGCAGGGACGGCGGCACGTCTTCCTTGCGGCCGTGGCCGTGGCGCGCGATCGACTCCAGCACGTCAATGCCGGCCTTGGTCGTGGCCGCCAAAAGAGGCGTATCCGCCGCAAGGGACGGAGCGCCGTCCAGCAATCGGTCCAGCAAGGAGAGAAGCAGGCTGCGGCTGGTCGAATCCCTTTCCAGGCCCGGCACGCAGGCCGCCCAGCGGCTGATGCAGCCCGTGGCATCGAAGCGCGCGACCGGAGCGATGCCCGAGCGGCCGGCCAGCAGCCCCCGCCAGGTCGCGTCCAGATCGCCCAGAGCCGTCACGGCCCGGGCCTCGACCACGGCCACCCTGTTCATGCCAGCTCCCCGGCTTTCCAGCGCGCGCAGAAATCCTGATAGAACGGCGGCGGTGCGATGAGCAGGTCCAAGTCCTTGTCGAGCATGAGCTGCACGCTGTAGCCCGTGGTGGTCACCACGCCCTCGGCGTTGCGCAGGATGAATTCGTAGTTGATGCGCGCGGCCTCGGTCCAGTGCAGCAGGGCCTCGATGCTGAACTCTTCCTTGAAGCGCAGGGGCCGCTGGTAGTCTATGTGCATCTGCTTGATGGGCGTGAGGATGCCCTGGCCGTGGAAGTCCAGGTAGCCGATGCCGTAACGGTCGCCCAGGGCCACCCGGGCGTCCTCGCAAAAGCTCGGATAGCGGCCGTGCCAGACTATGCCCATCACGTCCACTTCCTCGAAGCGCACCCGCCGCTGCACGCTGATGCGCAACGGTGCCGGAGTGCCGGGCTCGTTACGGAAATAGGCCTTTCTGCTCATGCCGCGTCCTGGGGTGCCGTGAGCACGAAGGACGAGGCGGCCTCGCCATTCACGCTCAGGCGCACCTCGAATCCCGCGCAGCCCTTGAGCATCACGCGCCGGCATTCGGCCAGCACTTCTTCGCCCGGCCGCACCTCGCGCACGAACTTGGCTTTCTCCACGGCTGCCGCGACCAGGGGTGCGCCGGTTTCATTCTGCGCCAGATCCTCGGCCACGATTTGACCCACAAGGATTTGCACCACTGCCGGCAGCAGCGGATAGCCGGGAAAGTGGCCCGCAAAGCCAGCAAAGTCATGTCCGAAGCGGAAGCGGCCTACGTAGGCTTCACCCAGAGGGCCGAATTGTCCCAATCTGGCCGCGAGTATTTCCTGTCGCATCCTGTTCATTGAAGAGTTGCCTTATTGGTCTTGAGCGTCAGCCTCAAGCCCGCTCGTGTATGCGTGTAGACCACGGTGGACGGGAACAACCTGTCGCCGGCCTGCGCGTAGTCCTTGTAGTCCACGGTCCAGAAGCGTTCCGGGCTCATCTTGCGCACGGGCTCGGCCGTGGCCGGGTCCAGGAAGACGAAGACCGGGTCCTCCTGCCAACTGGCTTTGGCCACGGGGCCGTAGGGCGCAAGCCATACGGGCGTGTCGGCCGACAGGCGCGGCACGAGGTAGATATTTCGCACGCTCTCGGCGAGCATGGTTGCGACCTCGGGGAAGCGCCGCAGGTCGGGGGCTACGAAATGTTCGGTCTGGCCCTGCTCCGAGACTTCCAGGTCGAAGAATTTGACGCCCAGCGAGTTCATGGCCACAACGCGTGCCGTGCGCGCCGCCATATCCAGGCGTACGAAGCCGGACATGAGCAGTTCGTGGCCGCGTGATTCCAGAAGCACGGTCTGTTGGATATGCCAGTTGCCGGGAGCTTCATTCCATTGTCTGGCCGCCAGCGCCTGGACCTGATTCTCGGACAGGCGTTCCCAGGTGGGATCGATGCGGAAAGAACCGCAGCCTGTCAGAGCGAGCAGTGCCAGTGCGCACAGGCAGAAGACAAGCTTTCTAATCATGCTGACTCCTCGCCAGGGCCGGCAGGAGCAGGAGGGCGCCGGGAAGCGTCCCGGCCATGCCCACGAGCACCGTGAGGCCGATGGAGTTCAAGGCCGGATGGCTGGCCAGAGCCAGGGAGCCGAAGCCGGCCAAGGTGGTCAGGCCCGACAGGAGCACCGCGTGCTCCGTGCCCAGATCCGTGCGCCGCTCCAGACGTTCGAGCATGAACACGCCGTAATCCACGCCCAGGCCGATGACCAGGATAGCCGCGGCCATGTTGTAGAGATTGAAGGACATGCCGCCCAGGCCCATAACGGTCAGCAGACCGGCCACGCCTGCAAACACGGGCGTCATGGCCAGCAGGACCCGGCGCGGGCTGCGCAGGGCGATGAGCAGGATCAGGCTCACGCTCAGGCAGGCCAGCAGAAGGAAGCGCACGAAGTCGTCGCGCAGGGCTTGACCCAGGTCGCGGCCGAAACGGCTTTGGGATACGAAGCGGGCTTGGCCTTGCGAGGCCTCGGCCGTCAAACGAGCGGCTTCGGCTGTGTCCGGAGCCAGGGTCAGCACTCCCCAAGGCTTGCCGGTATCCTGCGGCGGCAAGAGCAGTCCCTCGTACATGCGCTCCAGGCCGAGCGCATGCAGTCCCTCGGCCGAAAGGGGCGCGACGTCCTGTGTGATGAGGTTGCGAAAGGGTTCGAAGGCTTGCTTCGAGAATCCCAAGGCTCGGCCTTCCTCGTGCAGGACTTTCAGCAGGGCGGGAGCGCGGTCTTCCCAGAAGGCGTTCCAGCGCTCGCGACTGGCGGCCTGGGTCGATTCAGCCGGCAGCAGGGCCGCAAGACTGACTACTTCGCCGGAGGGCAGCCCGCCACGCAGGCCGGCATACAGGCGATCATTGGCCTCCAGGGCCTGCTCCAGGCTGTCGCCCTGCACGAGCACCATGGCCTTGCCGCGCACATCGCCCCAGGTCTCGCGCACCTGTGTCTCGGCCGCATCGATGGCCTTGGAGGTCAGCCCCAGGGCGCGCAGGTTGCCGTCAAAATGTATGGCGCGCCCTTGCCAGCCCGCCAGGGCCAGCAGGCACAGGCCGAGGGCCACGATGAGCGGACGGCGCCCTTGGGCCAGTCTCGTGAAATCCGGCAGCGGGAAACGCTTGAGAGGCGAAGGGGTGATGAGCTGCGGCAGTACTACCAGCGACAACAGCAGGGCCATGGCCAGACCGGCTATGGAGAACACGGCCAACTGGCGCTGAGCCGGCAGATCGGACAGGAGCAGCACGCCGAAGGCTGCCATGGTCGTGGCCGCGCCCAGCAGCACCGGCCGGGCCACCCTGGCCAGCAGCGTGGCTTGTCCTTCGCCGCCCTGCTTGAGGGCTATGAAGGCGTGCAGGCCGTAGTCCACGCTGATGCCCAGCAGCACGCCGCCAAAGCCGAGCGTGATGCCCGACACGTCGGAGAAGGCCAAGGACACGGCCACGCCGCCGGCGCACAGCGCGCCCAGCGGAATGAGCAGCACCCAGCCGGCCTGCAGGCTGCGCAGGAAGAGCAGGAAAATGGCCAGCAAGGCCACGCACGACACGACCATGATGAGGCGCATGTCGGCCTTGATGGCAGTGGCGTTGGCCTGCGCGTACAGATGGCCGGAGACGATGCTGGCCGTGATGCCTTCGGGCAGGACATTCGCCGCAATGGTATCGAATGCTCGCAGCAGCCGCTCCGATCCCGACGAGTCGGTGATGTCGATGGGCGTCTCGGCCACGAGCAGCGCGTGCCTGCCGTCGCCGCTCACGAACACTCCATCGCGCAGACGGATGCCGGGCAGCAGGTTGGCCGCGGCGATGCCCTTTAGAGCCGTGGCGCGAAAATTGAGCGGGTCCAGGCGTACAAGGTCCTTCATGGCCCAGCCCTCGGGACCGTTCATGAGCGCCCAGTCCGCGCGCAGACCCTCGCGTACTGCCTCGGGAGCCAATTTGGTCTCCAGGGCGCGCAGGGACTCAGGCGTGGCGTAGTTGGGCTGGTTGGCCAGGATGGCCGTGAGCGTTCCCGGCCCGGCTTCGGCCGGCGGACCGTACTCCACCCGCGTGAACAGGTCGTGGGCCTGGCTGGTTGCCAGGGCCTCGGCCAGGTTGCGTGCCGCTGTAGTCAAGCCCGATGCGGCGGTATCATCCTTGGCGCTTACGGTCACCAGGGCTTTGTGCAGAAAGGGCGCCCGATGCAGGAGTTCGAAATCCGCGAACAGGCTCTCGGCTTGGTCCGGGAGCATGGCCATGATGTTTTCGGAAACGCGCATGCGCAGCATGCCTGCGCCGAGCAGCAGGAACAGCCCCAGCGTCGCAATGAACAGCAGCGTGCGTCTGGGCTCCAAGACTCTGTAGAGCCTGGCCAGAATCGGCGTGCTGGTCATGCTGGACCTGCTTGGCGTGCGGGATATGCTGGCCATGGGATGATCAGAACAAATCCTCGGCTAAAGGCGTGTTGATGCGCACATTCTGGAAATCGAGCTGGGTGGAGTCTCCTCCCGGCTCCATGACCTCCACGCGCTGGATAGAGCGCTTGTCGGCGGCGTAGCGGATTGCGATCCGCTCGATAAAGCCGCCCACGGCCGGCACGCGCGGACGCAGCACGAGCTGCACCGGCTCGGATCCGGCCACCTCCAGGGTGAAGTCGCGGCTCATGCGTTCCAGATCGGCATTGGTCCAGGCCAGGAGTTGATCCACGATAACCTGCATGACCGGATCCTGGCGGATGTCGAAGTCGTCCATGCGACCGATCATTTCGTTCCAGCGCCGGCCCTTGCCGCCCTTGAGGGCGAAGCCAGAGGCCACGGGCTCCAGGTACTCCCAGCGCAGGCGGTCGGGCTTGACCAGGGCCAACCGGCCCTTGGAGATCATGACTTCGTCGAACATCTCCAGCTTCTTGCGCTGCACGAAATCGGCCGACACCGAGTGGATGTCCTTGGCGGCTTTGCGCAGGCCGTCCAGCACGGCTTCATTGTCCGACGGCGATACCGGCGCCACCCAGAGCAGCAGAAAGGCCAGCGTGAACAGAATGCGGGCTCGCATCTAAGGCTTCTCCTCGGCGGACTCGCGGCCCGGTATCCATAATTTTAGGCTGCCTGCGGCCAGCAAGTTGTCATTCTTGCGCACTTCGCC
Organism: Desulfocurvibacter africanus subsp. africanus DSM 2603; assembly: GCF_000422545.1. Taxonomy (NCBI): domain Bacteria; kingdom Pseudomonadati; phylum Thermodesulfobacteriota; class Desulfovibrionia; order Desulfovibrionales; family Desulfovibrionaceae; genus Desulfocurvibacter; species Desulfocurvibacter africanus. The sequence continues at coordinate 18,291 of NZ_AULZ01000031.1, read as the reverse complement.
CTCGACGACGGTGAAGCCGTCGAATTCTCCCTTAACGGCGAGATTGATGGTCAGTACGTCGCCTACGCGGGCGCGGCCCGTGACCGCCACTTTGCGCACGCTCACCAGCAGCCCCTTGCTGGGCTCGGCTCCCGAGGCCAGATCCGCATAGCCCTTGAGCGCGGCAAAGGCCTGGGCCATGAGTTCGACGGTGACCAGGGGTTCCAGTTCTCCATTCGCATCCACGAAGGGGTTGCTTTCGACCACGCGTGCTTCCACGCAGCCGCCCTTGTCTTGGCAAGAGAGCAGCCGGTCGATGAGCAGCATGGGACCCCGATGGGGCACCAGGGCTTGGCAGTCCATGGGCAGGGCAAGCGGTTTCGATGCCGGAAGCAATGTCATGAGGCTACTTTCCTTGATTCACGTGCCAGCAAAGAGGATCGGCGGCAAGATAGTCGCCCGTGAGCTGGTAGGCCATGCCCCGGCAGCCGTAGCAGCTGTCGTTTTGCGGGCATTCGGCGCAGGCGCCCTTGATGTATTTGCGGATGTTGCGCAGCTTGTGGATGACCTCGCTGCCCTTGAGAATGTCGGCCAGGGGCTGCGTGCGGATGTTGCCCACGGGAATATCCACGCCGGGGCAGGGAATGACATCGCCATGCACGGTCACGGTGCACGTGTAGCTGTGACGGTTGCAGCGCAGGCCGGCTACGGGCGGATGCGGTTCCCAGTCGAAGCCGAAACGCTCGCGGTCCAGGCGCGACAGCTCTTCGAAGGCGGCGCGAAGCTCGCCGGGCGTGACTTCCAGGTCCGGGTGCTTGCGGGCCCGGCCTTGCAGGGTGATCATCTCGAAGTATGGGGTCATGCCGCGCTCGCGGATCCAACTCCACATGGCGGGCAACTCGGCCAGATTCTGGCGGCAGATGACGCTCTGCACGCCCATGGGCAGCCCTTCGGCCGGGTAGCCGGCCTTGACCAGGTTCTTGAAGCCCTGGCGGATATCCCGCGCGGCACCCTTATGGCCGGCCAGCAGGTCCTGCACGTCATCGTTCAGACTGTTCATCTTGATGACGGGATGCACGCCCATGTCGCGGAATTCGCGGGCCATGTCCTCGGTGATGAGCGTGCCGTTGGTGAACAGGTCGATGCCCACGCCGCGCTTGTGCAGGTAGCGCATGATGTCCATGACGCCCGGATAGACCAGGGGCTCGCCGCCGCCCAGCACGATGATGCGCCGGGCGCCCAGGGCGATGGCCTGATCAACGACGGAGTAGATCTCCTCGCTGCTCAGCTCGTTATCCAGGGGCGTGCCCGCCTCGGAGTAGCAATAGATGCAGCGCAGGTTGCACTCCCGGCTCAGCTCCAGCTCCATGGTCAGCAATCCGCAGCGGTCGCGGGCCTCGGCTATCTCCTCGAGACTGAAGTTGGAGCCCCAGGCGCGTTTGGTTTCGCAAAGACACTCAGTCACTGGAGCCCTCCCGAAGGTCAAAAAAAGTTACAGGCTTGCGTTTGCCCGGCTGGGCAACCTTATTGGCCACGTTGTCGGGCGTGTCGAAGACCACCTCGGGCTTGACCCGCACGCTGGAGGCGATTTTCTCGGCCACCATGCGCGGGGTCAGCTCGTCGCCCTCCACTCCCACCACGACCTTGATGTTGTCCGAAAGCTGGAAGCGGTCCGTGACCTCGATGTAGTAGCCGCGCACCCCTCGCATCTCCTGCAGCACGGAGAAGATGGCTGGCGGGTAGACCGTGGTGCCCTTGTATTTGAGCACCTGGCTCTTGCGGCCAAGGATTGGTCCCAGGCGTGGGGAGTTGCGGCCGCAGGGGCAGGGATCGTCGTGCAGCGCGGCGATGTCGCCGGTGCGGTAGCGCACGAGCGGCATGCCCTCGACCTGCAGCGGCGTGACCACCACTTCGCCAGGCTGGCCCGGAGGCACAGGTTTGCCTTCTTCGTCCAGGATCTCCACGTGCACCAGGTCCGGGTGGGCATGGCCGCCCTGACCGGCGTCGCAGTCGCAGAAGGCCGTGGCCAACTCGGTGCTGGCGTAGGTGGAGTAGAGCCGGGCCTGCCAGATGTCCTGGAGTCGTTTTCCTAGAGGCGCAATGGTGAAATCGGATAGGCGAAGAGGCTCGCCGATGCACACGAGCCGCTTGACGCCGCTCCTTGCCGGGTCGAAGCCGTCCTGCCGCAACCGTTCGGCTATGGCCAAAAGCAGGGTAGGCACGCCCACTATGGCCGTGGGCGCATAATTGCGCACCAGCTCTGCCACCACGGGAACGCTGCTGGACCCGGCGCGGATGACCGTGGCGCCCAACCGTACCAGGCCCAGGAAATAGGCCAGTCCGGCCATGAAACAGCGATCCATGGCCGCGGCGTTGAGCACTGTGTCGTTCTCCGTCAGGCCCGTGGCGCGGAACGATATCTCCTCGTTATAGCCCAGCCGGTCCAGATCCGCGGCGGTCTGCATGAGCACCACGGGCTTGGACGTGGTGCCCGAGGTCAGGCACAGATCCACCACCTTGGAGCGCTCCACGCACAGGAACTCGGGGCCGTGGGCGGCCAAGTCCTCCTTGCGCGTGAAGGGCAGCATGGCAAGGTCCGCAGCCGTGCGCACATCCCGTGGAGCTATGCCGTGCTCCGCGAACAGGCGGCGGTAGAATGGCGAGCGCTCGGCCGCATAGGCCACATGCCTGCGGATCAAGTCGTCCCTGATCGCTTCCATGCTCGTCCAACTGCCGTACTCGATATTCAAACTGGGAGGGGTCACGAACATGCCAGTTCCTCCGATGCCGCGCCGGGTGCGCTCTCGCGCATGATCTCCAGCTCCGCGGCCATGAGCTGCTTGACTGCCTTGCGCATGGCTATGTGCCCAGATTCGCCTGGAAAGCATTCCGGACGTACGGGAGGCAAGGCACGCATTCTGATGCGCGCCGGGGCCATGTAGAACGTTCCTGGCGGCAGAAGCCTGTCCGTGCCGCTCAGGCATAAAGGCGTAATGGGCACGCCTGTTTCCTGCGAGAGCCGGAAGGCTCCCGAATAGAAACGCTGCAACTGGCCATCGCGGCTGCGGTGTCCCTCGGGAAAGAAGAGCACCGTGGCGCCCTTGGCCAATTGCGCCTTGCAGCGCTCGAGGCCGGCTTGCATTCCGTCGGTTTCCATGTCCACGTACCCGGCCATGCGCATGAATGGAGCATACCAGGGCATGCGGAATGGCCAGGCGCGTACGGTGAAGACCACATTGGAGTGCGGCAGCCCGCCCATGCAGTACGTGTCGAAGAAGGACAAATGGTTGACCACCACGATCGCCGGACTCCCGGTGGGGATATGCCCCAATCCTTCGCGCGTGAAACTCGCGAAGGGCCGGATGAGGAGCATCCAGGCCTTGCCATAGAGCCAGATGGCCAACCGTGCGCTCTCGCCGCGGCTCAGGCCCCTGAACAGACGGTTGAGCGGATGCAGGACCATGAATACCAGCATGGAGAGCCCGGTCAGTAGAACCAGACCGGAGTACATCCAGATGTTCATGATCACTATGCGGAGTGTGAGGGGACGGCGCATTTTGTTTACGATAAACGGACCAGTTCGTTCCGCCCGCCATTATCCGAAATGCTTCGGATTCGCTGGCGACGGGTACGGATCAAGCCGTCACGCCTTCTTTCTTTTTCAGGATGAACTTGTACAGGTCGCTCAAGGTGCGAATGGAGCGGATGGCCTCTTCGTCGCGCAGCTTGCAGCCGAATGCGTTCTCCAGGACGATGACCATATCCACGGCGTCCAGGCTGTCCAATTCCAGATCCTGGTACAGGTTGGCCTCGGGCACCATGACGGCCTCGTCCAACTCGAACTCCTCAGCCAGGGCCTTGTTGACGATGGCTATGACTTCCTGATCAGTCATGGAATCTCCTCACTATAAGCGATGCGTTGACGCCCCCAAGGGCGAAGTTGTTCTTGACCGCTACATCCGCCGCGACTTCGGTCCGCTCGCGCAGGAAATTGACCGGAGCGCAGCGTGGATCGATTGTTTCTAGATTTCGAGTTGGCAGAAGCAAGTTGCGTTCCAGCATGCCCAGGGTGGCGATGAGTTCGATAGCGCCGCTGGCCGCCAGGGCATGCCCGAGGAAGCCCTTGAGGCTGCTCACCGGGACACGCGGCCCGAACAGATCATGGATGGCCACGCTCTCGGCGATATCGCCAAGTTCCGTGGCTGTGGCGTGGGCATTGATGTAGTCTACCTGCTCGGGCCTCAAGCCGGCGTCCTCCAGGGCTGTGCGCATGCATGCCGCGATGGCCGCCGGATCGGGATTGGAAATGTTGGTCGGGTCCGAGGTCGTGGCGAAGCCGACGATTTCGCCCAATATGCGCGCCCCGCGAGCCAGGGCCGAGTCCAGTGATTCCAGGAGCAGTATGCCGCAGCCTTCGGAACAGACCGTGCCGTCGCGGTCCTTGTCGAACGGCCTGGGCGTGCTGGCCGGCTGGTCGTTGTAGCGAAAGGAGGCCGCACTGATGATGTCGAAGGTGGCCACGGTGAGCGGGTGCAGTTCATCGGCACCGCCGCAGAGCATCATGTCCTGCTTGCCCAGGGCGATGGCCTCGAAACCCAGGCCCACGGTCTGCACGCCCGTGGCGCAGGCCGCGGCGGGAGCCATGATGCGGCCTTTGACGCCCAGGGCCTGAGCGACGTTGGACGCGCAGCTGTGGCTCATGATCTTGAAGAACATGGTGGACTTGATCCGCTCCAGGGAGAAGTCCTTCAGATAATCGGAGAAAAACTCCTCATAGGTGAAGGGGCTGCCGATGGTGGAGCCGATGCACAAACCAAGACGGCCGCCGGAAATGGTTTCCTCCGGCACGCCGGCTTGAGCCAGGGCTTCGTGGCTGGCCAATGTCGCGTAGATCGACATGGGCGACATGGAGCGGCGGAATTTGCGGTCGATGAGCTTGGGGTCCACGGGCGGAACAAGGCCCGCCACCAAGCTGCGCAGGCCTTGAACCTTGCGCAGCTCCTCCACGCGGGAGATGCCGCTGCGGTCTTGGAGCAGACCTGCCATGAGCTCACTTGCACCGTGGCCCAGAGGGCTCATGGCGCCCACGCCTGTGACGACGACTCGTTTTAGGGACATTCGTGCAGTCCTTGCAGGATGTTCTCGGCTCCCAGGATGTTGGCGCAGGTCACCATCGCGGAGATGAGCGTGCCCAGCACGCCGGGGGCGATGATCGATTGTCCGGCCAGATACAAGCCTTTGAGCTTGGTTCGGGGCATTGGGCTGCTTTGGGTGATCTTGTGACTTGCGCCGTAAAGACCGCCAAGCTGACTATTCGCATAGTCACGGAAGGTCAACGGAGTGGCGCCCTCCAGCAAAGCCATGCCGCGCAACTCGGGGCAGTGACGTTCGGCCCGCTCTTGCAGGCGCGCCAGGATGTCGCGCTTGAATTCGACATACTCCGGCGGGCGGGCTCCCAGTCGCGAGTCCGTCCATCGCGCGACTTGGTTGGGCGGGGCGGCGGCCAGGAGGATCACTCCGGTTTTGCTCGTGCCTGACTCGCTCCCGTGCGAGGCGGATATGTAAATGGGCAGTTCGTCAAAAGGTGTATCCGGCCGAAAGTAACTGTCGATATCCGTGCGCGGCAGGACGAAATAATTGCGGTCGAGCAACGTCGGAGGAGGATTGTCCAGTTTGCCGAAGATCATGTACGCCGAGGGGGTTTCCTCCAGCGCCTGCAGTCGGCGCAGGTAGGTTTGGCGGAACACGCTCTGGGGAAGCATGGCCGCGAGCTTGGCCGGGTGCAACGTCGCCACGCAGCCGGAGCAGTTGATGACCTCGCCGTGGGCCAGGCGCACGCCCGTGAGGATATCACCGGAATGCTCGAAGCCCGTGGCTTCCCTTCCGCAGAGCACTGTCACGCCCAGGCGCTTCAACTCCTGCAGGAAGGCGTTCACCAATGACCGGCCGCCTCCCTCCAGGGCGCAGACGGTCTCGAAATAGGAGCCGACAATCCGCGCATGCAGGAGAAAGGGGACCTCCTCCGGAGCCGTTCCATGCAGCAGACAGTGCACCCCGAGCAGGCTCCGGCATAGTTCGTTGGGCAAAAGTCGCGCCAGGGCCTCTCCAAGGCTCTCGCTGTCCATCTCCGGGAAAGCGTGCTCGGCAGTGTAGCGGGCTCCGGGATTGAGGAACGGCGAGCTGGCAAAGGATTGCTGGACCTTGTTCAGAAAGGCGTCGATTCCCTGGAGCTCGGACGGGAAGGCCTGTAGTAAGGCCTGCCTGATCCGCTCGACTCCATATGGAAAACTGAATTCGAACCCGGATTGCGGGTAACGCATGATGTCGAAGCCTTCCGGATTCAGCGGAATCTTGCGCAGGTGCGGCGCCAAACCAAGGTAGCGCAAGTACCTGTCCAGGATTTCGCCGTCGCCGAGGCTGCCGGCATAATGAAAGCCCGTATCGAAATAGATGCCCTGACGGGTGAATCCGCGCAGCACGGGCGCGGGATGTGGGTGCCGTTCCACGAGCGTCACCGAGCGTCCGTGCTTGGCAAGCACCAGCGCCGCCGTGAGTCCGGACATGCCCGAGCCGATTACCGTGAAATCCGTATGCATGAAAAAACCTGCTTAGGCGAAACGCAGCACGAGGCTTGAGTTGGTGCCGCCGAAACCGGCGGAGTTTAACAAGGCCGTGTGTGGCCCACGCTCCAGGGGGGCGGTGATGATGTTCAACTTGGAGCTGTGCTCGTCGCCGCATTCGAAATTCACGTTGGCTGCCAAGAAGCCCTTCATGGCCATGATGGTCGTGTAGACCACCTGCGAGGCACCGGACATCCACAATTCGTGGCCAGTCATGGACTTGAGTGAGGAAATCGGCGGCGTGCGCTCGCCGAACAGAGCTGCGATGGCCTGCGCCTCCACCGCGTCACCTGCCGGAGTCGATGTGGCGTGGGCGCAGATGTAGTCGATGTCCTTGGCCATGAGGCCGGCGCTTCCGAGGGCTTTGGCCATGGACGTGCCCAGGCCGTGGACGCTTGGCTTGGACAGATGCTCGCCGTCGGAGGAGAATCCGTAGGACAAAACTTCGCCCAGGATGCGCGCTCCTCGTTTTTCGGCCAGGTCCCAGCGTTCGAGCATGATGGCTGCCGCTCCGCCGCCCGGCACCAAGCCATCCCGCTTGGCGTCAAAGGGACGGCTGGCCTTGCCGGGTGCGTCCACGCGCGTGGAGAAGGCTCCAAGACCGTCGAAGCTGCAGATGGACTGCCAGGTGATCTCCTGGGCTCCGCCGCAGATGACGCGATCCTGACGGCCCAGGGCGATGAGGTCCGCGGCCTGGCCCACGGCATGGCCACCGCTGGAGCAGGCCGAACTGATGGTCCAGCAGGCCCCGCGCGTGCCCAGGAGCACGTTCAGGTTCATGGTCACCGTGGAGTTCATGATGCGGAAGATGTTCCCACTGCCGATGCGTGCGGTATCACCGCCGGCCCGCAGCTGTTCCACCTGTTCAACGGCCGAGACGCATGTCGAATCGTTGCCGAATATCAGCCCGCTCTCGGCATTGCGCAGATCCTCGGGCGCGATGCCGGACATCTCCACGGCGTCCATGGCCGCCGCATGGGCCCAGATGGCGAAATCGGTCATGCTCTTGAGTTGCTTGCGGGACAGCCGCGCCGCAGGATCGAAATCCCGGATGCGGCCGGTGAGCGGACTGCGGAAGCCCAGCTTTATCCGCTCCTCGTCGATGGCTATGCCCGAGGCGCCGCTGTACAAGGCCTGGGCCACTGACTCGGGTTCGTGGCCAAGGCAGGAGACAATGCCTATGCCCGTGATTGCTACCTTGTACATGCTTGATCTCGTGAAATGGAAAACGCAGGAGGCGAAAAACGTTGGCTACATGTAGATCCCGCCGTTCACGGCGAGGACTTGTCCAGTGATGTAGGTGGCCTTGTCGGAGCACAGGAAGCTGACTGCATCGGCGACTTCCTGTGCGCTGCCCACCCTGCCCAAGGGAATGCGCGGCAGGATGTGCTCCTTGGGCAGATTCTTGATCATCTCTGTCTCGATGAAGCCGGGAGCCACGGCATTGACCAGAATATTGCGCTTGGCCACCTCGGCTGCGAGGGCCTTGGTTGCGCCGATGAGGCCGGCCTTGGCGGCCGAGTAGTTGGTCTGGCCAGGCATGCCGCTTTGACCCGAAGTGGAGACGATGTTGACCACACGGCCCTTGCGCTTGCGCAGCATGAGCGGCAAGATCGCTCGGGTCACGTTGTAGAATCCGTCCAGATGCACGGAGAGCACGCTTTTCCAGGCCTCGGGAGGCATGAGCGGCAGCAGGCCGTCCTTGGTGAAGCCGGCGTTGTTGACCACCGCGAAAGGCACCGCCTGCGCGAGGAGCGGGTCCAGGGCCGCCTTGACCTTGTCTCCATCGGCAACGTCGAAGGAGAGCAGGGTGCAGGCCGCGCCCTTGGCTTGGATTGCATCACGGACCGCCTCGGCGGCGGCATGGTCGTTTCTGTAATTGAGCCAGATGTCGAAGCCGTCTTCGGCCAGGGCCAAGGCTATGGCCGCGCCAATGCCCTTGCTGGCGCCAGTGACTAAGGCGATGTTTCGTTCGGTCATTACTGGATATCTCGGAAAGTCAGGGCCGGGATTGCCTGAGCGCTCCCGGCCCGGTTATGCTTGGATCAGCTATTTCACGCTCACGACTTTGCCGGAAGCGTCGAAGTTCACGACCAGCGTTCTGTAACGGTCGCGCCAGTACACCCACGTGTTGTCGCTCAGGGAGGGCGTTTTGTGGACCGCCGGGTAGCCCAGGGCGGTCTTAACGCCTTCCTTGCTCATGCCCTTGAGGGCCTTGCCCTCGCGGACTCCCTGCTGGTCGAGCTTGGACAGGCCGGACAGTTTGACGGGCGTGGGGGAGGTGATGAGCTTGATGTAGTCGTCCACGCTCATGCCCATGTGCTTGGCTTTGTACTCGTAGTGGATGGTCTGGCCGCCGTCCACCTTGGTGAGTACGAAGCCGCCCCTCCATTTGCCTACCTGGAACTTGGTGTTGGGCGGGAAAACCGTCTGTCCGGTGCGGACATCTACCCAGTTGGCATAACTGGCCTTGATGCTCTTGCGGTCCATGAAACTGTGTACGTTATACTTGTTGTACACAATGCCGCCATTGGGCAGACTGGAGGCGACGTTCTTGCCGCCACAGCCGACAACCAACAAAGCCAAGATCACAGCAACCATTCTAAGCAGGTTTAACGGCTTCATACGCCTCTCCTCGTAGATGGTGATCAATAAGTACGTGGTATGGATTGAGAACGTTGAGGGCTTAACACGCCACAAGTCAAAACACAACAACCGGCTTAGCGCAAACTGTGTTTGGCTCAATGGTTTGCAAGACAACTATTTCCCTGTTTCCCTATGTGGCTGAAACACGTAATATGCTGAAACCGGTCTGGCGAATAACGGTGCATCCAAGCCGTAACGAGTCGCAGCCTCCCGAATCATGGTACGAACAAACACAGTTCGCATCATCGATGCGGATGCTCGCTTCGGCTCGGCATGCAGGTCATTAGAGCAGATTGCTTTTAGGACGCCCGCTCCGGCGTTGACGGCGCAAGTGAATTGCGCCTGCGCCGAAGCTAGCGGCAAGCCATGCCGACGCATGGCTTGCAGAGCATTTTCAAAAGCAAAATGCTCTAATAGTGCATGGCCTTTTCGACTAGCAGAGAATGCAAGGACAACTCGCGTGCGCATGAGAATAAGGGGCGTTGGAGCAGTGGGCGGTTTTGGTGCAGGCAGGTCGGCCTTGGAGAGCGTCCTTGCCGGAGGCATTTGCACGCCCGTTTTAGAGGCAAGGTCGCAAGGCGGGCCTGAATGGGCGTATTATCGGGCTTCCACGGATGAACTGGAGCGATTCGCGCCCAAGCGTCTGCTCAGGCGCATGGACCATTTCTCGCGTCTGGCGCTGCTGTGCGCCTGTCTGGCCCTGGAAGACGCTGGCCTGGAACCGTTCGACAAGAGCGTCAACGCTGGTCTTTCCGTCATGGTTGCGTCGGGCTGGGGCGCGCTGCGCACGACGTTCTCCTTTCTGGATTCAGTGGCCGAGGAAGACAAACATGCCTCGCCCACGCACTTTTCAAACTCCGTGCATAACGCGGCAGCGGCCAACATCGCCATCATGCTCGGCGCGACGGGTCCCAGCCTGACCGTGAGCCAGTTCGGGCTGTCAGCCCAGTCGGCTTTGATCAGCGCTGCAGCCATGCTCGCCGCGGGCCGCGCCGAGCGGGTGCTGTTCGGCGCCGTGGACGAGTGGTGCGACGTGCTGGGCTATTGCCGCGAGCGATATTTCGGCTCCGAGGCCGGCGAGGTTCGGCCGTGGGATTTTGAAACGCATTCGGCCCTGGCAGGTGAAGGCGCGGCCTTTTTCCTCCTGGAGCCGGAGTCCACCCCCGAAGGCCCTTACGGTTCGCTCCTGGATGTACGTCTTGGGACCATGGGAGAGCAGGAGCGCCTTGCGCTGCCGGACGGCCCGCTCATCCTGGGCGCCGACGGCCATGTGGCCTGCGGGCAAGCCTATGCGGACGTGCTGCACGATCATGGGGGCGATGTGGCGGCCTATGCGCCGCTGCACGGCAGCCTGCCCTCGGCCGCGGCCCTGGATATGGCCGTGGCGGCCGTGAGCGTGGCTTCGGACACTTTCCAAGCGGGTCCGGACAAGGGCGGAGGAATGCGCTCCACCAGCCTTGAGGGCCGGCCCGTGACCTGCCTGACCCTAGGTGAGGCCGAGAGTTATGGCCTGCTGACCGTGGGCCGTAGCCAGGCATGAGGACGATGCGCGTCTAGAGCAGATTGCTTTTAAGACGCCCGCTCCGGCGTAGACGGCGCAAGTGAATTGCGCCTGCGCCGTAGCTAGCGGCAAGCCATGCCGACGCATGGCTTGCAGAGCATTTTCAAAAGCAAAATGCTCTAAGCGGCCGTAGAGTGTCCGACAGGTCGTCCAGCGCATCCCTTCGGTGAGCCTGGGTGCGCCTGGGTGCGCCTGGGTGTTGCAGACATCGGGCGAGTTTGAGTGGAACAGTGTCGCTTCTGGATCTGGGAATACGCCGTGGAGGCGATCAGCTATGCACCAGCTGGACATGGCCATCCGGCAGCCCTCTGAAATCACGCGGTGGAGCCTGGCCTCCGCCGAGTGTTGCCGCCGCATTATCCTGGTTGCGTTTATCTCCCTATGGGCCGTGACGGCTACCGCGTCCATGGCCCAAGGTCAGGATGCCGCCCACGTGCCCACGCGCTATGGCGCGGCCCTGGCCGCAGGCAATGACTATACGCCCAATTCGGACATCGGCCTGGCGCTCATCTACGGCTTCGCGCAGTTCGACTACGACGCGGTCTGGCCGCACCGTGCGCCCGACCCGCTGCGTTTCAAGGTCGAAGCCTCGGCCGGACTGACGACCTGGCCTTACCGCCGCGCCGTGGCTTCGGCCGGCATCATGGCCCAATATTATCTGGATTCTCTGGCCAGCGACAGCCTGCGCCCATATGCCGAGGCCGGCATACACGCCATCTACACGGACTTTCGCGTGGAAGGACAGGGGTTGCGCTTCAATTTCAATCCCCAGGCAGGCATCGGCACGGACATCCTGCGCGACAACGGACCTGACCTGTTCATCGGCCTGCGGGCCCATCATATCTCCAATGCCGGCTTGGACGATGACAACACGGGCATCAATTCGTTGTTGCTCATGTTCGGGACCTATTTCTGAAGCATGGTGCATATGAGCTGGGAAGGTCTTTGCACTCCCTGGCTCCCGCCGGAGCCATTCCCGAAGAGGACGCGTTCCCTGGCTCCGCATAGTTCATGAGCGGATCGCCAAAGCAATTTTTAAAAACTCATTCATGCCGGTAATGAGCGTTGCCCTTTTCAAGGCTGCGCAGCATGTAGTCCTTGCGCTTGAATTAAGCTGATTGCATTTGAAATGGGGGGTCCAGGGGAATCATTTCCCTGGTGGGAGGGTCTGGGAGGGCAAAGCCCTTCCCAGTTTCTGCCAGTTCTTGTGCAAAACACTCTAATGTAAACGAAACGGCCGGTCAGGCATCTGCGCCTGATCGGCCGTCGTAATATTGCGTGGGTACCGGCAGCATCCCTCGTTTTGGATGGTGCCCTTTCCAGAGATGACTTTATGTTTTTGCTTTCACCCAACGCCCTATGCGCGCGAAGGCTTCCTCGATTTCGCTCTCTTCTCCACCGAAAGACAACCGCAAGTGACCTTCACCGCCTGGCCCGAAGGAGCCGCCGGGAATGGTGATGACGCGCGCCTCCTCGATGAGCCGGGTGGCGACTTCCATGGACGGCGCGTCGGTGAATTTGTAGCGGGCCATGATGTAGAAGGCTCCACCGGGAGCGACGTAGTCGAAATAATCGCTCAACTCATCCAGGCGGCGGCAGCACAGGTCGCGGCGGCGTTCGAGGGCCTGGCGCATATCGTCCACGACATCCTGCGGGCCGGATAGCGCAGCCAGCGCCGCGTGTTGCGCGGGTGTGGGCGCGCAGATGGCCGAAGCGTCGTGTATCTTGAGCAGGTCGGCCATGAGCGGCTCGGCAGCGGCCATGTAGCCCACGCGCCAGCCCGTCAGGGCGTACTTCTTGGAGAAGGAGTTGATGACCACAGTGCGCTCGCGCATGCCCGGATACGTGGCCGGGCTCGTGGGCATGGGGCGGCCGTAGGTCACGTAGTCGTAGGTCTCGTCCGAGATCACGAGCAGGTCGTGGGTAATGGCCAGCTCGCAGACAGCGGCCATGTCCGCCTCGTCGAAGACCGTACCCGTGGGATTTCCCGGCGAGCAGAGCACGATGGCCTTGGTGCGCGGGGTTATGGCCCGTCGCACGGCCTCGGCGTCCAGGCTCCAGTCGGCCCGACGCAGAGGGGCGAATACCGGCACGCCCTCGGCCAGTTGCACTTGCTCGATGTGCGAAGCGTAGCAGGGCGCGGGCAGAATGACTTCGTCGCCGCGATCGACGAAGGCCAAGATGGCGCAGAGCAGGGCTTCCATGGCCCCGACAGTCACGGCGATTTCGGATTCGGGGGAGTAGCGCAACCCCTTTTCGCGGTCCAAGACGCTGGCGATGGCTTTGCGCAGGGCCGGCATGCCAGGCTGCAGGGAGTACTTGCCGCTGGCCGGGTCCTCACGCAGGGTGCGGGTCACTGCCTCGACGATATGCGGCGGCGTGGCGAAGGAGGGCACACCCTGGCCCAGGGACACGCAGCCGCCCACGCGGGCGGCTATGATGGGCATGAGCTTGGTGGCCGAGACCTCCACCAGGTTCACACGCCGGCTTCCGCGAGTCTTGGGCGCCTGTCCTGCCATGTGTTTGCTCATAGGTCCTCGAAGATTTTGCCGGGATTGAGGATGAGGTTCGGGTCGAAAAGCCGCTTGATGCCTTTTTGAAGGCGCATGGAGGCCGGGCTGAGCTCCATGGGCACGAAGGGCATCTTGGCTTCGCCGATGCCGTGCTCGCCAGAAATGGTGCCGCCCAACTCCAGCACGCGGGCCAGGATGGCGCGCGCCCCTTCCATGGCGCGAGGCTTGTGGCTTTTGTCCGGCGCCGTGACGTTCAGGTGCATGTTGCCGTCGCCGGCATGGCCAAAGGCGTAGACCTTCAGGCCGAAGCGCTCTTCGAAGCCGGGCAATTCGGCGGCAAGCTCGGCGATATTGCCGAGGGGCACGACGATATCCTCGGACATGTACAACGGCGCGGAATCGTGAATGCGCAGGGACACGGCCCTTCGTGCGGCCCAGACGCGGCCGGCCTCGGCCTGGTCCCTGGCGCGCAGGATGCCCGTCGCGCCCAGCTCCGAGCATACGGCGGCCATGGCCTCGATGTCGCCCCCGACCTGCCCGGCAGCGCCGTCGGATTCGATGACCAGCATGGCGGCTTGGCCTTCGGGCGCGGGAAAGGGCAGCAGGTCGCGCACCAGGCCGATGCATTTATGATCCATGAATTCCAGGGCCGAGGGCAGAAAGCCGCGGCGCATGATCTCGCTTACGGCGCGCATGGCCGTGGCCATGGACGGGAACACTGCGGCCATGCCGGCAACTGCCTTGGGGTGCGGGATGAGCTTGAGGGTCAGGCCGGTGATGATACCCAAGGTTCCTTCGGAACCCACGATGAGCCGGGCCAGATCGTAGCCCACCACGCCCTTGCGCGTGCGCGTGCCGGCGCGGATGACTTCGCCCGTGGGCAATACGGCCTCCAGGCCCAGCACGTAGTCGCGCGTGACACCGTACTTGAGGCAGGCCGGACCGCCGGCGTTGGTGGCCGCGTTGCCGCCGATGGTGGATTTGTCCATGCCGGCCGGGTCGGGCGGGTAGAACAGGCCCTTGGCTTTGGCCGCATCACGCAGGGTCTGGGTAATGACGCCGGGCTCCACCTCGGCCACGAGGTTGTCCGCATCAATGGCCAGAATGCGATCCATGCGCTCCAGGGACAGCACCACGCCGCCAAACGGAGTCAGACAACCGCCGGACAGGCCGGTGCCTGCGCCGCGCGGCGTGACCGGGAAGCGCAGTTCGTTGGCGAGCCGCAGGAGTCGGCTGACCTGTTCCGTTGTCTTGGGCAGGATGACCAGTTCCGGCGTGTGGCACAGCTCGGATGCGTCGCGGCCATAAGGCGCCAGGGCCTCGGGAGCGTGCAGGGCGCATTCGCTGCCAAGCTCGGCGCAGATTCGGGTGCGGACTGTCTCGGTTATGGGCGAATAGTTCATGTGTGCACCAGAGTGGGGGAGCGCGGTTAGGTGCGGCCGAAGCCCGGGATATGCAGGCGGCGCTCCAGAACGCGCAGGCCCCAGGTGGCCAGGCTGACCAGGGCCAGGTAGTAGGCGCCCACCACGAGGAATACCTCGGTGAATTCGAAGTAGCGCGTGGCCAGGATCTTGGCTTCGCCGGTCAGTTCGATGAAGGTGATGATATAAGCCAGGGACGAGTACTTGATCAGGTAGATGATCTCGTTGCCGCAGCCGGGCAAGGCGCGGCGGAAGGCCTGGGGGATGATGATCGAGCGCAGGGTGGATGCGGTGGAGAAGCCCAGGGACTGCGCGGCCAGGAGTTGGCCCCGGCGTATGGAGAGCAGCCCGCCTCGGATGTACTCCGAGTGGTAGGCCCCGCTGCACATGCCGAAGCCGATTACCGAGGCCCAGTAGGCCGAGAGGTAGATGCCCAGATTGGGCAGGCCGAAATACCAGATGAACAGCTGGGCCACCAGCGGCGTGCCGCGAAACAGGGCCGCGTACCAGGCGGCCAGCCGGCTGAGTACCGGTCCGCCGAAGGCTCGCGCAGTGCCCGCGAGTATGCCCAGGACCACTCCCATGATGGCGGACGGCACGATGAGCAGCATGCTGTTGCCCAGCCCGCGATTGAAGGCTGGTATGATCTGCTCGGTCAGGAACGGCGCGAACTCCATCTAACAGGTCCCCGCCGGTCCGGTCGCTCCCGCGGGTGCGGCGGGATGCTCGCGCTCGCTGACGTCCCACAGCCGGGTGCAGAAGGATTGCGTGCGCGTGCCCGCGCCTGGGGCGAGCAGCATTGCCGGCGAGCCCTGCTCGATGAGGCGCCCGCCTTCCATGAACAGGATTTCCTTGGCCAGGGCGCGGGCGAAGCTCATCTGGTGTGTGGCCATGAGCATGGTCATGCCCCCGGCGGCCAAGTTGCGGATGACTTCCAGCACTTCGCCCACCAACTCGGGGTCAAGAGCCGAAGTCGGCTCATCCAGCAAAAGCACCTTGGGGTCCATGGCCAAGGCGCGGGCGATGGACACACGTTGCTTCTGGCCGCCCGAAAGTTCTGCGGGATACAGCTCGGCCTTGTCGGCCAGACCCACGCGCTCCAGTTCGGCCATGGCCCGTTCCGTGGCCTGGCGGCGGCTCCAGCCGCGCACCTTGCGCAGGGCAATGGCCACGTTGTCGGCCGCGCGCAGGTGATCAAACAGGTTGAAATCCTGGAAGATCATGCCCACCTGCTGGCGGAAGGAGTACAGGTCGCGCTTGCGCGAGACGTGCACTTCCTCGCTGTCGAGCCAGATACGGCCCTGATCAGGCTGAATGAGCAGGTTGATGCATTGCAGAAGCGTGCTTTTGCCTCCACCCGAGGGCCCGATGAGCACCTTGAGTTCGCCCTTGTGAAGCGTCAGGGAGACGGAGTCGAGGATCTGCTTGCCGCCAAGGCTTTTGCTGATTCCCTCGATGCGCAGCACTGGTTGGGTCGTGTCTGGCATTGGCTATCCTTGATGCACGGCATAGCCCGGTATGCGCACCTTGCGCTCCAGGTGGAGCAGGGCACGCACGCCGAACCAGGTCAGAATGAAGTAGAGCACCGCGGCGGTCATATACAGCGGCAAGTGCTCGTAGGTACGCGAGGCCACGAAATGCGTACGGGCCATGATCTCGGCCGTTCCCAGCACGAAAGCCACGGCTGAGTCCTTCAGAATAATGGAGTATTCGTTGGACCAGCCGGGGATGGACAGGCGCAGGGCCTGGGGCAGGATGATGCTGGTGATGGCCGTGAACTCATTCATGCCCAGGGCCTTGGCCGCCTTTAGTTGGCCGTGGGGCAGGGATTGGATGGCGCCGCGAAAAATTTGTGACTGATAGGCCGCGCTGGTAAGTCCCAGGACGATGATGGCCGAGGTGAAGGCGCTCAGATTGAGGCCAATGAGATTGAACAGGCCGAAATAGAACAGGAACAGCAGCACGAGGACAGGCACGCCGCGAAAGAACCAGACATAGATGTTGGCGAGGCGACGCGTCACGGAGCCGCCGTAGGCCTGGGCAACTGCCAATGGCACGCCGAAGGAGAGGCCCAGGATCATGGCGCCGATAACGATGCCGGCCGTGGTCAGGGAACCTTCGAGCAGGTAGGGCAGTGCCTGGATGATGGCTTCTATGCTGTCGGGCATTGTCACTCTTGGGAACGGCCGAAAGCCGGCGCGTGGATGAAAAACCCGGAAGGCGCCAGAGCACCTTCCGGGCGACTTGCATTGCGACCGGAAAGGCTACTTCAGGCCGTACTTGACTTGCAGCTCTTCCCAGTAGGGATCGGCCATGAGCAGCTTGAGGCCCTCGTTGAGCTTGGTGAGCAGCTCGGCGTCTTCCTTGCGGGTAGCGTAGCCGAACTCCTCCTCCTTCATGCCGAAGGTGCCCAGGATCTTCACCGGCTTCTTAGCCGTGGCGTCCTTGGCCGGAGCGTCATCCATGGCGGCGGCGTCGATGCGGCCGTTGACCACGTCCTCCACGGCCAGGGGCGCGGAATCGTAGTAACGCAGCTCGAAGTTCCAGCCCTCGGCAGCGGCCTTCTCCTTGAGCCACTCGGCCTCGGAGGTGCCGCGCTGCACGCCCAGGGTCTTCTTGCCCTTGAGCATGTCATCCAGGCTCAGAGCCGCGTCGGCCTTGGTCACGAAGACCTGCTTGATGATCCAGTAGGGCATGGAGAAATTGACCTTCTTGGCGCGCTCCTCGGTGATGGACATGCCCGAAGCGATAAAGTCGATCTTGTTGGAAAGCAGGGCCGGGATGATGCCGTCCCAGTCGATGGGCTGGTGGGTGACCTTGAAGCCCATCTTTTCGGCGATCCAGTTGACGGACTCAACGTCGAAGCCGCTGGGCTTGCCGCTCTCATCCACGAAGGCGAAGGGCGGGAAGTTGGCGTCGATGCCGTTGATGTAGGACTTGGCTTCGGCCTGTGCAGGGGCGGCCGGAGCAGCCTCCTCGGCCTTCTTTTCCTGAGGTGCCTCGCCACAGGCGACCAGAAGCAGGGCAGCAAGCGAGCAGGCGAGCGTGAGCAGTTTTCTCATGGCGCAATCCTCCGCATCGGTGTCGATGGAACACGCCGCCGGCATGCACATGCACAGCAATTCCCCGAGCAGGAGAAAGCATGAGCCTGCAGCAGTGTTCAGTTCGGTCCGAGTGCTAGCAGACTTGTCCCGTGCCCGCAAGCGGTTGTGAAGGCGGTAACACTCTAGAGCGGATTGCTTTTAAGACGCCCGCTTCGGCGTTGACGGCGCAAGTGAATTGCGCCTACGCCTGCGCGGCGGCAAGCCATGCCGACGCATGGCTTGCAGAGCATTTTCAAAAGCAAAATGCTCTAACGGGACACGGCTGCGCGGTATTCCCAGGAGCGCAGGGCGGCCTTGCTCACGAGCACGTACATGCGGGCTTCGTTCTGAAGATGGCCTGCCAGGAATTCAGCCTGTTCGCCCGAGCCGCAAAACAGGTCGAAACGTGTGCCCTTGATGGCTCCACCAGTATCCTGCGCCAGCACCAGAGACTGGAAGCGCGCCTCG
>NZ_AULZ01000030.1 GCF_000422545.1 Desulfocurvibacter africanus subsp. africanus DSM 2603 | reverse complement strand
AATGAAACAAGAACTCTGAGCCGAGATTTGGGTTTTGTTCCCGTGGTTCCTCCAAACCCCAATCGCTTGGAACCCTGGGAATATGACAAGGAGCTGTACAAAAAGCGCAATGAGATAGAGCGTCTATTCAGACGACTCAAAGGTTACAGGCGCATTTTTACCCGCTACGACAAGCTCGATGTCATGTACCTTGGCTTTCTCACCTTGGCACTAATTGTAGAGGCGCTCAGATAGCGTTAACAGGCCCTAGAGCAGATTGCTTTTAAGACGCCCGCTCCGGCGTTGACGGCGCAAGTGAATTGCGCCTACGCCTATGCGGCGGTAAGCCATGCCGACGCATGGCTTACAGAGCATTTTCAAAAGCAAAATGCTCTAATTGGAGAAGAACTTCAAACCGGGCAAAGCCATGGCAGATCGCATCACCCGTTTGGGATGAATCCAGCCATTGGATGAAAAGCGCCTCCGGTCTGCAGGGCGCCTCTACACTTCCCTCAGGAACGCCACGTCCTCGCGGGACATGGTAGGCAGGAAGCGGGTCAGCGCGTACTCGGCCACTCCGTGCAGGTGAAAAGGGTCCTGGCGCAGAATGGACCAAAGCTCCTGCTCGTTGTGCATGGCTGCGATGATGATCCCGCCGGTGCGCGGCTGCTTGCGGCCGGAGAGCAGGAAGTTCCCGGCGTCGAAGTGCTTCTTCAGGAACTCGATATGGGCAGGCAGGTGCGCGTCGATCTGGGAGAGATCGGCGGTGTAGGTCACGGATACGATGAACATGGCAAGCGCGTCCTTTATTGTGGTCGGCGCGAGGAACGTGCGCCTGTCATCAGGCCGGCTCTCCCGCGCTATGAATGCGACCGGCCCTTGCTAAGGGAACACGCCGGTAGAGTAAAGCCCGGTAGCGCGGCCAGGGCTGCTCAGGCTTTTTCGGCTTCCGGGACGCTCCGGTACTTCTCGCCCAAGCGGCTGTTGCGCCCCAGGTCGTCCAGGCTGGGGGTTACGTGCTTGTCTACGGACACAAGTCGGTTGCGGCCGTCCACGTGCACGGCCCGGCTGACGCGGCCTGGAAGCTGGCTCAACGGGACCTGCTCGTAGGCCATGATGATGGCCAGGTCGCCCGCGCGGAACTTGTGGGCAGCCGCGCCGTTGAGGCAGATGTCCCCGCCGCCCGCCGGACCCTCGATGACATAGGTCTGGATGCGCTCGCCGCTGGTCACGCTGACCACGTCGACCATGGTGTGCGGATAGATGCCGGCGGCGGCCAGCAGCAGCGGGTCCACGGTGATGGAACCGACATAATCGACATCCGCGCCGGTCACTGTGGCGCGGTGGATCTTACCGTACATGAAAAGGCGCGTCGCTTCGGTCATTGCAATCTCCGTATCAGTGCCGCCGAGTCCCGGTCGATTGCGAGCGGTTCGACATGAGCTGTTCGTGCTCCGCTTGCGCGAATATCGGGAGGGCGGCTGGTGCATTCATAGTGCGAAACACCGATTCTAATGACTTGTCGGCGCATGGCAAGGCGGCATGAACTGAAGCGAAAAGGCCGGCCAACATCGCGCTGGCCGGCCCTGTAGTTTCTCGTCGCGTTTGGGCCGGAGCCTCGTGCTCCCGGTTGGCGCTGTCGTCCGTGCAAACGGGCAAGCGTACGAAAACGTTACTCCTGCGAGTCCTCAAGAAGGACCAATTCCGCCTGCTTGAGCTGAAGCTGCACGCGCTTTGACTGGAGCTGCGTCTTGGCATCCTCGTCACTGGCAGCCTTGGCCTGCAGGGCCTGAATTTCCTTTTCCAGCTCTTCTATCTCCTGCTCGAGATCCTCGATTTCGTCCTCACTGCTTGTCGAGCTTGCCGCCTGGCTCGAACCGCCGGCTTGCTTGGATGCGCTGCCGGAGCCGCTTGCCGTCTTTTCGGCATCGTCGCTCTCGGTTTCGTCCTGGGCCGTGTCTTCCTTCTTGTTCTGCTCCGTGGATGAATCTTGGGCCGATTGGGTCTTGGACGTGCTCGATTGCGCTTGGTACATGGCATAGGCCTCGTCCGAGATTTCCACAGAGTCGCCTGTTGCCTGTTCGGTTATCTTGGTCGCGGAAGCAGCGGTACTGTTCACGCCTTCTAGCAATTGCGACGCGCCCGAGCCGGTAATGTACTCAGCATTGATTGATACCATGGCGAATACCTCCAGGTAATTAAGTTCCCGTTTAAAGACGTATCGGCCATTAAGCTGATTATGATTAAATATTTAGTGTGATTATATAGTTAAGATTATTAAGACGACTGTCTGCAAACCGTCAGGGCTGGCGGCGTTTGCGGCTGGCTGCATGTTGTCCTTTGCTGATAGCATGGTTGGAGGCCGCGCCTGACCTAATGCACATTCAGGAGAAGAACATGCCGCAATTCATCGGCTTCGTGGCCCATGACGCCTGCAAGGACGATCTGCTGGCCTGGGTTTCAACCCATAAAGAGCGTTTCCGCGACCACAAGATCGTGGCTACCGGGACTACCGGCGGCCTGCTGGCCAGGGCCTTTCCCGAATTGTCCGTTACGCAACTCCTCTCTGGTCCCCTGGGCGGCGACGCCCAGCTCGCGACCATGATCGCCGAGGACCGCCTCGCCTTACTCGTGTTCCTCATCGATCCCATGAGCCCGCAGCCGCATGACGTGGATGTGCGGACGCTGCTGCGCATGGCCGTGCTGCACAACGTACCGGCGGCGTTCAATATCGCCACGGCCGATTATCTTGTTGAAAGCCGACTGTTCGGGAGCGCGTATAAGCCGGGGAGGAGGGACTTTTCCGAACATTTGGGGAGGTTGAAGGAGTGAGCGAGGCGGCCCCGTCGCGGCCATGCTGCCCCGCTCGTGCGTTGCTATGCGCTGGCGCCGGAGCCGGTCGGTTCGCCCCTGCGGATGTTGTAGACCGATCTGCCTTCGGCCAGGATGCCCCCCGGATTGTTGCGCGAATATAGGACAGTGGATGCGTTACCAACTCTGTTGCCCAGCAGCTTGACCTGCGACTCGGCCACGAGGTCGTCGCCGAACGCGGGCTTAAGGTAGTCCACGCGCATGTCGATGGTCGACAGCCTGTCCGTGATGTCGCACATGCTCCAGACCGCGAACCCGCCGCAGGTATCGATCAGGGTCGAGATGACCCCGCCGTGCAGCGCCCCGCGCCGAGTGTCACCGATCAGCTCGTCCTTGTAGGGAATGTACAGCTTGCAGGTCCCGGCCTCCAGGGACAGCAGCTTGATGCCGATGAACTTGTTGAAGGGAAGCTGGTTTTCGATCAAGTCGCGGAAGGATTCCATTTCCTGTGCGTTCATGTGCGGGCTCCTTGATGGGGATTGCCTGCGGCTGGCTTATGAGGGGGAAAGACCCTTGAAGCGGGCTAGCAAGCTAGATTTGCTTTATGGAAGTAGTCCGAACCTATGTCGGAGATATTAGCGGAAGACGTTGGGCGAAACAATCAGCACAGCCCACAGTGCAGGCGGCTTCGTATCTGCCGTTGCGGGTGTGCTAGACGTGGCGTTTCGCCGGGCGGTTTACATGCATGACGATCGAGTGGACAAGGCCAGGAGAGGCATCAGAAGCAGACAGCCGCGCCATGCCTGCGCCGACGCCGATAGCAACATGAGGGAGTGAGATGTTCGATGCAGGCCAGCTCGCCACAGTTCGACATGCGGCCTTCGGCAGACTCGCGCAGCACCATCTGGATGAGCTTGCGCAAGGTTTCGTAAGCGTAGGGCTTTGAGATATAGGCGTCCATGCCTGAAGCAAAGGCGCGCTTGATGTCGCTTAAAAAGGCAAAGGCCGTGACGCAAATGATTGGGATATCCCGCCATGGCCGTGGGCTTGCGCGGATGGTCTCCGTGGCTTGCCAGCCGTTCATTCCGGGCATGCGCACATCCATGAGCGCAACCGCGAAGTCTCGCCGTTCCAACATGTCCAAGGCCTGAAACGCATTCTCCGCCCCTTGGGATGCATAACCCATAAACTTGAGCTGCTCCCGCAGGACAAAGTTCTGTATGGGGTCATCCTCGACCACCATGCAAGGAATCAGAGCAGGCATGGCCACCTCTGAAAAGGACACAATAAATACGTTTACCGTGTGAGCATTCGCATATTCAAACAAGATTTCTTATACAACCAATTGGTTTCAAGTGCAAGCCATTGCCGTTGCTTTATTCCATACGGCTCAACTCATCTCATGGTGAGGTCCGCACAGTGCTGTTACATGCGCGCCACTCCTAGAAAGGTAGCGTGCAGAACACTCATGGCTACCAGGAAGGCGGCACGGGCAGTGGAGGAGGATACTCCGGGGAAGCTGTAGCGGATGAATCCGTGGGGGCAGCGCGGCAGGCAGTCGCCGCACAAGCTGCAGGACAAGCCGGGCTTGCCGCGCGTGAAGGCTGAGCCATCGAGGGCGCCGTAACGGCAAGCTGCGGCACATTTGCCGCAATGGCCGCAATCTTTGTCGATGCGCAGCCGCCAGGGAGAAAGCTTGCCCAGCAGGTTTGCCGCCAAGCCCATCGGGCAGTATGTCGTGCAGTGGACCATGGAGCCACGACGCCGTGAGAGCAGGAGCATGACGCCCACGCCGGCCAGCCCGAAGGCGGCGGCTGACCAGACGGCGACGCCGACCGGCACCCCTAGTTGGCGCATGAGCCAGGCGGCCAGAAACGCAAATGCGGCAATGGCCGCTCGCACTGCCCAGGCGGTCCTGGTCATGGGCTTGGGCCGTCTGCCCGATCGACGGCTGGCCTGGTCGTCCCAGGCCCCGATGTAGCACAGGTGGCTGCACCAGGCCGGACCTGCCAGGAGCGCCGAAATCCCGAACAGGATAGCCATGAACAAACCGCCTCCGCGATAGATTGGACCCGCGGCGATGAGCGCCGGCACGGGCAGGTGCAGCTTGCCGGTCATGAGCATGCGCTCCAGGCCGGCAAGTCCCAGGACAAGCTGGAGAAAAAACGCGACCGAGAAGAACAGCCAGATTCGCGGCCGCACGCGCGGACTCTTATGGGGATCCAACAACAGGCCGCAGATCCAGGCGGCATAGAGCGACAGAAGAAATATCTCGGCATGGCCCCAACCCGGCAGGTAGCGCTCGGCCAGGAGCAGAGGCAGAGGAGCCATGGCCTGGACAATTCCCAACAGTCCGGCCGTAAGCAGAAAGGCCGCGGCCATGGGCGCGGCGCGTTCCTCCCAGAATGGGTAGGCGTCCTGACCGGCGCGCCTGACCATGAGCACGGACGAGCCGAGCGTGAACAGGCTCACTCCGCCAAGAATAGCGGCCATACGCAGCCAGTCCAATCCGGCGGCCAGGCGGAACTGGAGCAGATTCACCCCCGTGTCGATCCACACGAGCGCGCCGGCGGCCAGAGCCAGGCACAGAACCGGTCGCACAAAGGCCCATGGCGACAAGGCCAAAGCCGCCATGCCCGCCCAGGCCGCCGTGAGCCCCGGCTGGCCCAGGCGCAGAAAGTGCGCCGACAGAAGCAGGCACGCGAGCGTTGCGGCCAGGGTTGGCGCCTGCAGAATGCGTTGAAAGACAGAAATTCTTTTGCTCATGATGTTTGATTGTAAGATCAGTTTAAGACCCTGGCATTGATCTACATCACATTACTGCATGCTGCCCTGGATATTGTTATTTGAGAAAAAGGGCGCAATAGTTTACCGGATAAAAAATTAGTTTAGGGACTTTGCAGTCCAGATCTTCTCAAACTTGCACGATCAGCCGGGGACGAGCTACGCATGAGGCAGGACGAATCTTCAGACGGCCTAGCCCAGGGGCAGGGAAGCGCGGGTCCACTGGAGCGCGAGCCTGGGCACGCGCCAGAGTCTTTCCCTGCGGTAAATCCCACTGCATGCCGCAGTGGAAACAACGGGGAATGCAGCCTGCCCTGCGACCTCCTGGCTAGAGCCTTTGCGGAACACGCCGCAGTCATGCTCCTGGTCGATGCTCAGTCCCTGCGCATCATGGACTGCAACCAGAGCGCTGCGCTCTACTACGGACACTCCCGCTCGACTCTGATTGCCATGGACCTGCGTGCCTTGCTCGTCGATCCATCCGATTGCCCTGCACATTTCCCGGCCGAGGCGTTGGGCTCCAACGGCGGCAATGCAAGCGTCAGACACCGCCGGGCCGATGGTTCGGTGCGCGATGTCGAGGTCTACTCTTCACGCTTCAGCCATGACGGCCGCGACCTGCAGTGCTGCATCGTGCAGGATGTGACGGAAAGCAGGCGGGTTAAACGGCGGCTCCTGGGCAGCGAGCAGCGTTTTAGCACCCTTTTCGAGCACGCCGGCTTCGGCATAGCTCTCATTGATCCGAATGGCCGTATTCTGGACATGAACAAGGCCGGCGTGGCCATTCTGGGTTACAGCCTGAACGAGATTCGGGCTTTACATTACTCGGACTACATCTATCCCGACGATGTTCAACGTACAAAGCAGTTTTTCCATGAACTGCAGGCGGGACGCCGGGACTACTTCGAACTGACCAAGCGCTACCTGCGCAAGGATGGCGCGTTGGTTTGGGGCAGACAGATTGTGACCCTTGTGCGCAAGGAGAACGACGAGCCGGACTACTTCATCTCCATGCTCGAGGACATCACCGAGCACAGGCGAGCTGATGACATGCTCCGCCATCTGGCCTTCCACGACGCGCTCACCGAGCTTGCCAACAGAGCCCTGTTCCTGGACCGTCTCGGAACAGCCATCCGGCGCGGCAAGCGCAACCCTGATTTCATTTTTTCCGTGCTCTTCCTGGATCTGGACCGCTTCAAGCTGGTCAACGACAGCCTGGGGCACCCGGCCGGCGATGCCATGCTGTGCGAGATCGCCGCCAGGCTCACGGAGTGCGTCCGCGACAGCGACACCCTGGCCCGCTTCGGAGGCGATGAATTCGCTATCCTGCTGGACGGTTTGAGCGACCCATTGGAGACGCTCAAGATCATCGAGCGTATCCGCAAGGCCCTGGCTCGCCCCTTCTTTCTGGACGACCACGAGCTGTTTGCCGGCGCAAGCATCGGCGTGGTGCTCGACACCGAGCGCTACGACAGCCCCGAGGAGATCGTGCGCGACGCGGACATCGCCATGTACCGCGCCAAGGAGAACGGGAACGCGGTCTACGAGATATTCGACAGCCGCATGCACGAACAGGCCAGGGAAGTGTTGCGCATGGAAACGGACCTGCGCAAGGCCCTGGAGCGCGGCGAGTTCGAACTCTATTTCCAGCCCATCATATCCCTGCGCGGCAATCGCATTACGGGCATGGAGGCGCTCATACGCTGGCGCCACCCCGAGCGTGGCTTGGTGAGTCCTGGCGAGTTCATTCCCCAAGCCGAGGAGGCCGGCCTCATCTTCGATATCGACCGCTGGGTGCTGGCAAACGCCTGCTCGATCCTCGACCTGTGGAGCGAGCGCTATACCGCGGCGCACGACCTTCTGCTCAATATCAACCTGTCGGCCAAATACTTCCTCAAGCGCGATGCGGTGGACGATTTCAGTGAAATCCTGCGCGTGACCGGTGTACGGCCCTCGCGCCTGCGCCTGGAGATCACCGAGAACCTTATCCTGGACGGCGACGAGCACGTAACGGGCAAGCTGCTCAAGCTGCGCGCCATGGGCGTAAGCCTGGCCCTGGACGACTTCGGCACCGGCTATTCCTCCCTCAGCTACCTCGTGCGCTATCCGTTTGACGCCATCAAGATCGATCGGAGCTTCATCCTCAGCATGCTGGAAAAGTCCGGCGACTTGGCTATCGTGCAGTCCGTGCTGGCGCTCGGGAAGAACCTCGGCCTGGAAGTGGTGGCCGAAGGCGTGGAGACGCTGGAGCAGGCCGCCAAACTCAGGGAGTGGGGCTGCGACTTCGCCCAGGGTTATTTCTACTTCCGGCCCATGCCGGCCAGCGACGTGATGGATCTGCTGGCCAAGCCGGCCGGCCTCGTCCTGACTTACTAGAGTATTTCGCAGATGAACCGAGAGAGGGCGCTGCCCTCTCTCGGACTCTCACCCGCCAGGGAAATGATTTCCCTGGACCTACATTTTTTGTTTCGTTTGCAAACTGCTATAGACCATCCCGATAAGAGCTGGGAAGGGCTTTGCTCCCTGGACCCTGCAATTCAATTGGCAAGCAACTATAATAAATAGATTTTTCAAGAACTTGACGACTAGAGCATTTTGCTTTTGAAAATGCTCTGCAAGCCATGCGTCGGCATGGCTTGTCGCCCTGCAGGCGTAGGCGGAATGTAATTCCGCCGTCAACGCCGAAGGGAGCGTCTGAAATGCAAAATGCTTTAAGACCAGACAGACATGCTTCGCGCGACGCATGGCAACCTGCCAACGCATCGCGCAGGTTCTGGGCGTGCCTTATGCAAACATGCTGGCAACATAGAGCGTGGGCAGGGAGTAAACCGCCCCGGCATGGCATAGCCGGGGCGGCACGTAGCACAATTTAGAGCGGCGGAATCAGAGCGAACAGGTCGCGTTCTCGCGCTTGAGATCATCGAGCAGGGCCATCAGCTCGCGGGTCTGGCGGGTAAGTTCCTGGATGGCGCTCGCGGCCTCCTCCATGCCCCCGGCCGTGGCGTCGGCCAGGCTGTTGACCTCCTCGATGCTCTTGTTGATCTCCTCGCTGGCCGCCGACTGCTGCTGGGTGGCAGCGGCAATGGCCTGCACCTGGCCCGCGGCCCTGTCGATGAGTTGGACGATCTCGGACAGGCTCTTGCCCGAATTCGTGGACATCTCGGCCATGGACAGGATGGCCGAAGCAGCTTCGTCCATGTCCGTCATGTTGCGGCGGGTCTCCTGCTGGATGGCCTGGATAGTGGCGCCGACTTCCTTGGTGGCGGCCATGGTCTTCTCGGCCAGCTTGCGCACCTCGTCGGCCACCACGGCGAAACCGCGCCCGGCCTCGCCCGCGCGGGCGGCCTCGATGGCCGCGTTGAGGGCCAGCAGGTTGGTCTGGTCGGCGATGTCCGTGATGACGTTCATGACCTGGCCTACTGCCTCGGCCCGGCGACCCAGGCCGTGCATGTTGTCTTTGAGAGTCTCGGTGCGGACCTTGAGGGCCTCCATGGCCTTCAGGCTGTGGGCCATTTCCTGCTCGCCCTCGCTGGCCTTGCCGCGCGAGGCATCGGCGTCGGACGCCGCCTGGCTGGCGTTGCGGGCGACCTCAAGCACCGTGGCGTTCATCTCCTCGATGGCCGTGGCGGTTTCGCCGATGCGCATGCGCTGGGTCACGGTGGCCTCATGGGTCGTGCCCGCCAGACGGTCGATGCGCTCCGAGGCCTGGCTGATGGCGTTGATGGCGCCCTCCAGCCGCTCCGTGGCGTGGCACAGCCCTTCGTGCCTGGCCTTCTCGGCCCGAGTACCGGCGTCGCGGGCCTCCTGGGCGGCCTTCTCGGCTTCCTGCGTCAGCAGGCGAGCCTGCTCCTCCTGCAGCCGCAGATCCTGTATATTTTCCTTGAGCCGCCGAACCATGGTCACTAAGGCCGACTGCAGCATGGCGGTCTCGTCATGGCCTCTCGCGTCCAAGGTCACGTCCAGGTTGCCCGTGGCCATCTCGTTGGCCGCGTCCGTGGTCTGGCGCAGGGGCTGCACGATGCTGCGGATGATGAGCAGGCACAAGGGCAGCACGGCCACCAGGAAGATTACGGCAAGAGCGGACAGAAGAACGTAAGTGAAGGCCTTGGTTTCACCCTGGAGGTCATTCGCGATTGTCGCCTTCTGACTATCCACGTTGTCGATGTACACACCCGTACCGATCCACATGTCCGTGCCAGGAATCATTTGGGCGTAGCCAAGCTTGGGCTGGTCGCCTTGGCCCGGCTTGGGGAAAATCCAGGTCAGGAATCCGCCGCCGGCCTTGGCCAGGCGGTCCAGCTCCCGCACGAAGTACACGCCGTTGGCATCCTTGGCCTGGCTCAGGTCCTTGCCCTGCAGTTCCTTCTTGGTGGGCAGGGCCACGTTGATGGTGCCGCGGTAGACGAAGTAGTAGCCGGACTTATCCTCCTCGAAACGGATGGGATCCACGAGCCTGCGGATGATCTCCACCTGCTCCTCGGTGGCGGCACCGCGCACTGCTTCGCCCAGAGCCAGGGCCATGGAGTGCGTAGCCACGTACAGCCGGTTCTTGTGATCCTTGATCATGACTTCCTGCACCTCGGAAACTCCGAGCTCCGCAACACGCAGCGAGTTGCTCAGGAAGGCCAGGATGACTCCGGCCACGAACACGATCATTACAAAGAGCAGAAAATATATACGCTTACCGATGGAAAAGCGCCTGAACATGCCTTACCCCGTTCCGTGCAGCATTGAAGATTGCAATCCGCTATACGCTGAAACTATTTGTAACGATTTTGCCACCAAAACATGCTTCAAGGCAAGCGGTATTGCGGCATATGTTCAAGAAGGCAAAATCGGGGTTGCGATAGTAATTTGAAATTAAATCAGTGCTTCCGGCAGGTATTGTGTTGAAGCAAGCAGTGCATGACCGCGTAGATGCATACAGGAAATTGAAATCGTTTACCCCAAGCTTAACGACATACAGACTTAGCTAACCGCAGGTCGCCTTAAATCCCGAGCGTCTTGCGCAACTGTTCCAGATCAAGCCTGGAACTCACAAGTTGCGCGCCTTGCTGAATCTTGACCTTGTCGCGCAGCTTATGTCGCGACAGGATGTCTTCCATCTTCTTGGCCACGGAAAAGGTGTCCTCGCGCACCACAACCATGGGGATCTCCAAGACCTCCGCGCGGGTAAGAATGATGTCGTTGGGATACAGGTTGCCCGTCAGGATGAGACAAGGCGCGTCGCCCTCCAGGGCCACGAGCTGCACGTCCGAGCGGTCGCCCCCCACGATGATCGCCGCGTTGCGCCGCCGGCGGAAGTGGGTCAGGAAATTCTCCACCTGCATGGTGCCTATGAGGAAGTCCTCCACCACGCGGTCAGCCTTGTGGTGCGCGGTGATGATGCGCCCGCCCATGCGCTCGGCCAGGTCCGCAACCTTGATGGCCCCGAGCAGCGGATCGCGCGGCAGGATACCCAGGACCTTGACGCCTTGGCGTTCCAGGAGCGGTGCGATCATGCCCTCGATTTCCTCCATGGCGCCCTGGGGCACGTCGTTGATTATCACTCCGGCCAGCCGATCGCCCAGGGCTTCGCCGAGTACAAGCAGGTAGTCGTAGTTGAGCTCCTTGTCGAAGCGGTCGATGATCACGGCGTGGATGCCCAGCCGTTTGACCAGGGATACGCCGTCAACATCGCAGTAGCGGCCCGAATACATGCTGCCCGAGCCGCCCACGAGCATTATATCCTTGTCCTCGGAGAGCTTTTCGTAGGCTTCGACGCACAGCTCACGCAACCCTTCGCAGGGCGCGGCGAAGGCCCTGGCCTTGAAGTCCTGGGTCACGAGCACGGGCGTGACTTCGGCCGGATCCTGGGACAAGCCGAGCACGTCCTGCACGAAAAAGGCGTCCTCATCGCCCATGCGGCCGTTCTTCTCGATGGGCAGCGCGCCCACGGGCTTCATGTAGCCCACGGAATAGCCGCGGCTCTTGAACCACAATCCCAGGCCCAGGACGAACAGGTTCTTTCCGGAGTAGGACGAGGTGGAGCCCACGTAGATGCCTGCCATGATCGCTCTCCTTATGATTCATAACCGCCGGCTGGCGGATCAGGACGACAAGGACAGGCGCACATCGGCCACGATGGCGCCCTGCTCGCCCGCCAGCACGGGATTGAACTCGGCTTCGTAGATCTCCGGGAAATCCATGGCCAGGGCCGACATGGTCAAGATGATGCGCTCCAAGGCCTGGAAGTTCACGGCCGGCTCGCCGCGAAAACCCTTGAGCAGCATGTACGAGCGCACCTCGCGGATCATGTCGCGCGCATCGGCCAGGCTGAGCGGCGCCAGGCGGAAGGAGATGTCCTTGAGCACTTCCACGTAGATCCCGCCCAGGCCGAACATGACCAGCGGCCCGAACTGGTCGTCGCGCTTGAAGCCCACAATGACCTCGCGCGAGCCCTTGGGCGCCATGGCCTGCACCAGACAGCCCATGATGTAGGCCTCGGGCCGCATGCGCTGGGCGCGCGAGGTGATGTCCGTAAATGCGTGCAGGACTTCCTTGAGATTCTTAAGGCCCACAGCCACGCCGCCCACGTCGCTTTTGTGCGAGATCTGCGCCGAGGCGATCTTGAGCACCACGGGATAGCCGATCTCGCCCGCGGCCGTGGCCGCCT
Organism: Desulfocurvibacter africanus subsp. africanus DSM 2603; assembly: GCF_000422545.1. Taxonomy (NCBI): domain Bacteria; kingdom Pseudomonadati; phylum Thermodesulfobacteriota; class Desulfovibrionia; order Desulfovibrionales; family Desulfovibrionaceae; genus Desulfocurvibacter; species Desulfocurvibacter africanus. The sequence continues at coordinate 29,293 of NZ_AULZ01000030.1, read as the reverse complement.
CCTCGGAGCTGCGCGCCAGGCGCGTCTGTGGCGTGGGCAGATTGTAGGCCCGCAGCAGCTCTTGAGCCTGGAACTCGACGATCTCGCGCACGCCCCAGCGCCGGGCTTCCTCTATGATGCGCCGGGCCTCATTCAGATCGCGCGTGATTTCGACCCTTTCGGGCTCGGGGCTGGCCCGCCATTCGGCGTAGCGGGCCAGGGCCTCGATACTGGCGATGGCCGGCTCCGGGAACTGGTAGACCGGCACGCCGGCATCCATGAGGATGCTTTGACCCGCCGCGACGCCCTGGCTGCCCATGAAACAGCCGAAGACTGGCTTGCCGCTCTCCCGGGCGATCCGCGTCACGGCTTTGGCGATGGCCTCAACATCGGCCGTGGCCGTTGGCGCGAGCACGACCAGCAGGCTGTGCACATGCTCGTCGGCGGCCACGGCGGCGAGCGTCTTGCGGAAGCGCTCGGCATCGGCGTCGCCGATGATATCTATGGGATTGTAGAGCGAGGCATAGGCCGGCAGGAATGCCTTGAGCTTGTCCAGCGTGGACGGCGACAGGCTGGCCATGATCAGCCGCGAGCGCTCGGCCGCGTCCGCGGCCAGGATGCCCGGTCCGCCCGCGTTGGTCACGACGGCCAGATTGGGTCCCTTGGGCAGGGGCTGGGTGGCGAAGGCGCGCGCCAAGTCGAACAGTTCGGACACGCGCTCGGCGCGGATGATGCCCGCCTTGTGGAATGCCGCGCCATAGGCCTGATCCGACCCGGCAATGGCGCCCGTGTGGCTGGAGGCGGCCCGCGCGCCAGCCGCCGTTGTGCCGGACTTGAGCATGATTATGGGCTTGTTGCGCGTGACCTCGGTTGCCCTGGCCAAAAAGGTCTGGCCGTCCTGCACGTTCTCCAAGTAGCCCAGAATGACCCGCGTCTTATCGTCCCTGCCCAGCCACTGGAGCATGTCGGCTTCGTCCAGCACGGCCTTGTTGCCCAGGCTGACGAAGGAGGAAAAGCCGACGCCCGCGCCGGCGGCCCAGTCCAGGATGGCCACGCACAGGGCCCCGGACTGGGAAAAGAAGGCGATGGAGCCAGGCTGCGGCTTGCCCGTGGCAAAGGTGGCGTTGACGCGGGCGGCCGTGTCGATGAGCCCCAGGCAGTTGGGACCCAGCAGGGCCATGCCGTGCTCGCGGGCTATCCCGGCCATCTCCTGCTCCAGGTGATAGCCGGAGCGGCCGACTTCCTTGAAGCCGGCCGTGATGACGATGGCCGCGCGCGCGCCGATGGCCGCCAACTCGCGCAGGCTGTCCAGCACGAACTGGCGCGGAATGCAGATGACCCCCAAGTCCAGGCCCCTGGACAGCTCGGCCACGGACGTGACCGCCGGCAGGCCCTCGATCTCCCCGCCCTTGGGGTTGACCGGGATGAGCCGGCCAGGGAACCCGGCGTCGATCATGTTCTTGAGCACCGTGTGCCCGATCTTGCCGGGAGTGGCCGAAGCGCCGATGACTGCGACGCTTTGCGGCGAGAAAAGGGCTTGCAGGTCCATACTCCGGTTCGCCTTGTCCTCGGTGTATCTGCGGCAATATCTGTAAAAAGGCAGCCTTGCGAACAGAATATATGACTCGACGAATGTGGGAAAGCCTTTTCGTACACCACGCCGGTGAGTCGGGCAGCCCAGGACCGCTCCCGTTCTCCCCTGCATGGCCTTGCCGATTGTGGTTGCGCGCCTGCTGCCCTATGCTCGCCCGGATCGCGCCCGCGCAATCGTGATGGAGCATACGCCGCAGGAGAAAGCATGACGCACGCAGGACTCGCCAGACACATCCGCATCGCCCGTGGTCAGGAGCCCGCCGACCTGCTGGTCAGGGACGTGCATTTGGTCAACGTACTCTCGGGAGAGATCCACCCGGCCCACGTGGCCGTGGCGGACGGCCTGGTGGTCGGCTTCGAGGAGATCGAAGCCCGGGAAGTCCTGGACGCGCGAGGCCGATTCTGCTGCCCGGGATTGCTGGACGGTCATATCCATATCGAGTCCAGCCTGCTGACCCCGCCGCGCTTTGCCGAGGCCGCCGCAGCCCACGGCACGGCGGCCGTGGTCTGCGATCCGCACGAAATCGCCAACGTGCTCGGCGCGCCCGGCGTCGAGTACATGCTCGACGTGAGCGAGAGCCTGCCGCTGGCCTTTTATTTCATGGCCCCATCCTGCGTGCCGGCCACGCATCTGGAGACCTCGGGCGCGCAGCTCGACGCCGGGGATATCCGGAGGCTGTTGGAGAAATACCCCCGGCGCATGCCCGGCCTGGGCGAGATGATGAACTACCCCAGCCTGCTAGCGAGCGACCCCTCTGTGCTGGCCAAGCTCGAAACCGCTCGCGGCCGCGTCATCGACGGCCACGCCCCGCTGCTCTCGGGCCGCGACCTGTCGGCCTACGTTTTGGCCGGGCCGGCCAGCGACCACGAGTGCATCAGTGCGGACGAGGCGCTCGAAAAGCTGCGCAAAGGCATGCATCTCATGTTGCGCGAGGGCACCCAGGAACACAACATGGCCGACCTGCTGCCGGCGGTGAACGAGTACAACAGCCAGCGGGCTTCCTTCGTTTCCGACGACCGCCTGGCCTCGGACCTGCTGAAGCGCGGGCATCTGGACGCGACCCTGCGCCGGGCCATGTCCCTGGGCTTGCCGCCAATGCGCGCGGTGCAGATGGCCACGATCAATACCGCGCGTTACTTCGGCCTGGACAGGTTGGCTGGCCACGGCGCGGTGGCTCCCGGCTTTCGCGCCGACTTCATGCTGCTGGACGATTTGGAGTCCTTCCGCATCCGGGCCTGCTACCTGGGCGGCCGGGACGTGCTCGACTTGGACTTCTCCTCGCGCTTGGCCGCGCCGGGCAATTCCATGCGCGTCAAAGATTTGGATAAAATCTCTCTGCGCATCCCCGCGGGCCGTGGCCGCCTGCGGGTCATCGGCGTACAGCCCGGCCAGATCGTGACGCAACACCTGCTCATGGAGCCGCGCCTGGAGGATGGCCAAGCCCTGGCCGATCCGCAACGCGACCTGGCCAAGCTGGCTGTCTTTGAGCGCCACCGCGCCACCGGCAACGTGGGACTGGGCTTCGTCACCGGGCTGGGACTAAAGCGCGGGGCCATGGCCTGCAGCGTGGCCCATGATTCGCATAACCTCATCGTGGCCGGCGCAAGCGATGCGGACATGCTCACGGCCGCGCGTGAGGTTCAGCGCATGGGCGGCGGCCTGGCAGTGGCCTTTCAGGGCCGAATCCTGGCCAAGCTGGCATTGCCCGTGGCCGGACTCATGAGCGATGCGCCCGCGGCCGAGGTGGCTGCCGGCGAAGCGGAGGTCAACCGTGCCCTGGCCGAACTTGGCATGGGCTTGGCAAATCCATTTGCAGCCCTGAGCTTTCTCGCGCTGCCGGTCATCCCAACCTTGAAACTCACGGACAAGGGTCTGGTGGATGTGGCTCGATTCGAATATAGTTCCCTGTGGGAAGAATAGCACGCCCATCTCCTTTTCGTTGGTCAATGATTTTTCACATCTTCTTTCGGCGTTACGTTTGCCGTCGATGCAATGGTATAGGCGTTGCTAACCACTTTCCGTTCGCGTAGATTTCTGAAAACGCAAAAGATAAATCGCAGTGATCGACTCCGCGATGCGGCAGGATAGGTAATGGCCATCCGCTATGATGTGAACTTTATTAACCCGTTCCTCCAAGCGGTCATGGACACGTTCCTAAAGCTGGCGAATATGAACCTTACGCCTGGCAAGCCTTTTGTTAAGGAAAAGGGCGCTCCGCGCGGCGACATTTCCGGCATCATCGCAATCAAGGGCAAGCTCAAGGGCTCCATCGCCCTGACCCTGAGCGAAAGTGTGGCCTTGGCCGCTGTGCAAGGCCTGATGGGCGCGCCCAAGCAAGAAATCGACACCGACGTACGCGACCTGGTGGGTGAGATGACCAACATCATCTCAGGCCAGGGCCGACGAGTACTGGCCGACATGGGTCATCACTTTGACGCGGCCATCCCCGAAATAGTCGTCGGCAAGGAGCACATCATCAACCACAAGGCTACCGGTCCCATCCTTGCCATTCCCTTCAATACGACCGAGGGCGAGATCGTAGTCGAGATCTGCCTGGAGGCCAGCAGCTTCAAACGTTAGGATTCACGACCGCCCGCTCCTTCCATCCGCGATCTTGCCCCCGGCTTCAGTACAGGCTATCATTTTTTCAGGACTTTAACCCTGGGGGACCCCGATGACCACTCTCAAGGAACTCTTCGACCGCTGCTCCTGGAAGTCCAAATTTCAAGGCTGTCTCCCTGAAAAGCCGAACGAGATCATCTACCAATGGGGCGAGGATGAAATCGAATTCGCGGCTCCTTTCTTCTCGCCCACGGGCATGAGGATCTACACCGAGGAAACCAACGTCGTGCGCCGCAGCCTCTACCTGGGCCAAGACGTAAACGGCCGTCATGTCCTGGCCGTGCGCGAGCAGGAGAAGGAAGAGTACCGCGCCGGCATACCCGACATGGCCGCAGCCTACGCCAACATCCTGGACCCGGACAAGGCCGAGGCCTTCCTGCGCGACAAGTTCAAAGCCTAGCGCCCCCAGGGAGATGTCTCCCGTCCGAGCGGACCTCGCTCTCCCGAGCCCACTTCGCTCAGGCCCTTCAGCCATAGTCTTCTCCGAGGCTGCGCTGCTTCGTTTTGTGCGCTCTTTGCGGTTCGCGGGTATGAATCAACAGCCAAGCCGTGGCCGGACCATCCCTACGCGCGCGGCTCCGCTTTCCAACTCCGACTCGCTCTTGCCCGACTCGCCTTGCCGCTCAGCGGCTCAGCTTCCTGATTAAGGCTACAGGGCATTATCTCTCATGGCCTCTAAAGCGCGCGACATATTATCCTGATGCAAGAGGTCTTGGCGGGGCCACAGGCCCCGATCCGGCTCACCTTTTGGCAACAGGAGCACACCATGCGAAAATTCGCGACCGGCTGGAGCTTCAGGCGCTTCGTGGCCTCGGGCCTGCTTCTAATCCTTTCCAGCCTCATGGCCTGCAGCGACCTGCCTGGCTCCAAGGGACAACAAGGCGCGGTGCTGGGCGGTGCCGGCGGCGCGGTCATCGGCGGGGCCACCAGCGGCACAACGGGCGCGCTGTGGGGAGGCCTGATCGGCGCCGGACTTGGCTACCTGGCCGGGCGCGGCTGGGAGGAATACGACAAGCGCAATCTTTACGACACACTGGAAAACAACCCCGAAGGCCAGACAGACACCTGGACCAATCCCAATACGGGCAACGCATACCAGGCTACGCCGACCAAGACCTACACCCAGGGCGACCAGCCCTGCCGCGACGTGCGCATCCAGCCAGCGGACGGCTCGGGCGAGCCGGTCATGGCCAGGGCCTGCCGCGACGAGAATGGAGCCTGGAGGCTGGTGGACGGTTAGGGCCGCAAAGGCAAGAGCTTCTCAGTCAAGCCTGTTTCGGGTTGCCAGGAAGTCTGGGCCGGTCTACAGACTTTCGTGGACCTCCTGGCCGTTCGGGCATGCCGCCCGGCGCGGCCAGGACAGCCCCAGAAGGGAGAAGCCGTCATGCCCTTTCGCACCCTAGCAATTTTGTTGATCGCGGCCCTTGCCATCACTGCCTGCGGTTCCAAAAAGCCGCAGCTCTATCCCAACACGAAGCTCCAGTCCGTTGGTCAACAGCAGGCCCAAGCCGATATCGATGAATGCTCACAGCTTGCCGAGCGGTACGCCGGCAAGGAAAGCGAGGCGGGCGACACAGCCAAGCGCACGGCTGTCGGCGCGGGCGTCGGCGCCGCTGGCGGCGCGGCGGGCGGGGCCATCTTCGGCAGCCCTGGCCGAGGAGCCGCCGCCGGAGCTGCCGCCGGCGCCGTGGGCGGGCTGTTCAGCGGAATGTTCGACCGGGGGCCGGACCCGGTCTATCGCAACTACGTGGACCGCTGCCTGCGCGAGAAGGGCTACGAGCCCATGGGCTGGAAGTAGGCGCGGACAACGCGCCCGCCGACAGCCGTAACGATCCACGCGGGCAGTTTATCGCCCGACGCTCACCGGGTTGGACCCCTTCGAGATAAGACCCTTGTTCATCATTGCGGCAGGCCGCCATCTGGCCTAAGTGGTATAGCATGGCCCTTCGGCTGCAGCCGGGAGCGTGACGACAGGAGAACACGGACCATGCGCAAATCCACCACATGCATACTGACCGCCGCGCTTTACGCCATGGGCGCCATGGCTTGCGCAGGCATGAACTCCTACGAGGCAGCCGAGGAGCACAGGCAGGCTGGCCGTTGCGACGAGGCAGTGCAGGAATACACGCAAGCCATGGAGCACCCTGGCAGCGACCATGAGTTGGCCCGGTCCTATTATTTCCGCTCCCTCTGCAACGAAGAACAGGGCCGCATCCGTCCGGCTTACGCGGACGCCTACGCAGCCCTGCGCGTGAGCTGCTACCTGGCGGCCACCGAGCGCACCAGGCGCACCAGACCCTTGAGCTACGTCATCGGCCCGGCTTATTGCCAAAGGGAAGGTCCGGCCCGGCTGGAGAGGTTGGGCGCGGGCCTGCCCGAGCAGGAAGCCATGGCGCTGCGGGGGCAGGCCGAAAAGGAGTTGCCCAAGCGCATCCTCGATGTGCCGTTACCGGAGTGAAGGGGCGGAAAGCCGCTGAAGGCGAAATGCCGGGAAGCCATGGGCTGTAGGGCTAAGTGGTCAATTGGGTTTGTTTCGCAATTACTATTGAGCGCAAACGTATCAGTTAACACTCGCTCTTATCGCTACCCCATCCCATCCAACTTCTCCTGTATCCTGCCCAAATGATACGCCGCATGGACGACGGCCCCCATTCCGCCACCGAAGGATTCGATGCTGTCCACGCCATGCTGTTCGATGGCGACTTTCATGTCGGCGTAGGCCTGTTCCAACCGTTTCAGCAACGCAGCCCATTCCGCATCGTCCGCGGCTGAGACAGCCCAACTCTTATCCCACTCCTGATCGTTCTGTTCCTTCTTCCTGACCCAGGCGGCGGCGATCTCAAGGCCGACAGCCACATGAAAGGCATGGGAGGCGATGGAGGCTTGCACAGGACCGCTGGCCGTGGCTCCATAGATATTCGACTTACCGCCGCTCAAGCGGGAGGCCGTGGCCGCATCGAGCCCACGCAGCGTACCCAGCAGGCCGAATTGCGGGCCGTGGTCGAGGAAGTAGCTCCAATGCTCGACCCCTTCGAAAGCCTCCCGGAGCACGGCCAGAATCTGGCCAATGGCATCATTAATTATCAGCGTCGCCACCGCATCTCCTTTGCCCAGCTCAGGATTTATGGAAGAATGGCTCCTCTAGCCACAATTTAAGATGATGAGGATCAGCCGATTGGCGCAAGTCGCTCATCATTAATTACTAATAACAGTTAAAGGCCCAAAGACAATGTCGGAGTTGGTTCACAGGCAAGTTGTCACTGTCCGCGTTTAGGTTAGCCTGCCGGGGGATAGAGGAGAGACTTGTCGCAACGCTCATGCGATCTGAGAGCAAGGCGACATTGGTGAACGGCCCTAGAGCTCATCCAATCTCACGCATTTCAATAGGCTACGTTTTGACAATGAGCTATTCCGTGAGACCTGTCCTGTCCTGAGAATCTGCTTCTTCAGGCAACTTACCAACTCTGGGATCATTCCTTTTAATCAATGCTGCTCTCCTAACCCAGAACATGATTGCGCCCAGCGGTATAGTCATAATTAGAATCCAAGGACCATATTTTGTGGGGGACATGAACCCTACACCAAAGAGATAGACGCTTAAGGGATTTATATTCACCAAACCAGAATGCAGATTTATCGATACTTGCCCAAAGCCCAATAGGACAAAGATAGCCCAAAGCCATTTCCTTTTTTTGATTGGCGCACGAAGGCAGCAGATAACCGTAACTATAATAAAAACTGGGATGGCAACATAAATAGGTAGGAGTGCATAGTATATTGAATTATTTTGATACACTTTAGTTTTGTAAATTTCTGCAAGAGAACCCTGGGCAGGCCTAACATGGACACCATTTACAATAAAACTGTCATCTTTAGCTCTCTCGAAATTTATATTAGCCAATAACCATGACGTTTTAAACTCATACTGTAACGTAATGCCAACCTGCTTATTACCATCTTTATATGTTATAGCCCAATCGACCACCTCGACTTTCATCGGTTCATCCGTAGGAAAGAACTGGGCCATTTGTGCAAGCTGCGAATGGAGATCCTCAACTAATAGATTTGGATTTAGGGGCTTTACTATTTCTTCGAAGTTCTTTTCCCTAAACATCTCAAAATAATGTTCGGAGAATGCTAATTCTTCATTTGATACAAATTCATTGAGTATTTTTTCATAGCTGCATCCAGAGCCACAAAACAGAAGCAAGCCAAGCGCCACCGCAACAAACAACCTCATGCCCCCCACCTCCACATATCCCAAGCAGCAAGCCCATACAAAAAATCCAAGCATTTACATAGCTTAATTACAAAAAAGGATAAAGCGCTCAAAAACGCCTATCCTCACAGGGCGCATCACACCCTTTACTATTTAGGCTAGCACAGGCACAAAAACTGGCTCAATGCGCAAAGAGACACAAATATCTCAAACAACCTGCAAAGCAACCTGCGAATGACGCAGACATCTTTCCATCTTAGCCAGGATGCGATGCCCAAGCATGCGCGAAGCAGCCACCAATGAACTCGGCGCTGTGCGCTCCGCACCCTTCAGGCCACTACCGCGACAAATAGGCATGAATTGAACCGGCTTTTCCGCGTTCGCTATTGCCACGTCCCGCCATCCCCATGGCGACCCCTTCTATTTTTACAAAGTATATCAGAAACGCCGCCCTTCGCCCATACCTCCGTCATCCCTTTCCATATGGACATTCGGGCTGGTCGTGATATTTACTGAAAATTGGGTTTGCCCTTGACAGGCCAACGGCTGGGATATAAACAACGCGTCTGCATTGAGCTGATGAAGGCGCGTAGCTCAGGGGGAGAGCACTTGCTTGACACGCAAGGGGTCAGGAGTTCAAATCTCCTCGTGCCTACCATATTTTTCAGTGAAGGGAGGCTTGAGGGCCTCCCTTGTTTTTTATTTGCCGTAAGGGGGCGTTTGCTGTGCAGATCGAGATAGCTGGTCAGCAGATCGAGGTTCAGTCCGGGGTGAGCGTCGGAGAGGCGCTTTCCCAGGTTGTGAGCAAAAAGAAGCTCAAGGAAGTTCTGGCGGCCAAGTGCAACGGCCAGACTCTGGACCTTTCCCGAACCGTGCCCACTGACTGCGCAGCCCTGGAGCCGGTCTTCGAGGACTCGCCGGAAGGCCTGGACATCATCCGCCACTCGGCCGCGCACCTCATGGCCGAGGCGGTCAAGAAGCTGTTCCCCACGGCCAAGGTGACCATCGGTCCGGCCATCGCGAGCGGCTTCTACTACGACTTCGAGTTCGAGCGCACCTTCACGCCCGAGGACCTGGAGAAGATCGAGCAGGAGATGCTGCGCCTGGCCGGCAAGGACGAGCCCTTCGAGTGCCGCGTGCTGCCCGCCGACGAGGCCAAGGACCTGTTCGAGTCCATGGGCGAACCCTACAAGATTGAGATCATCGAGGACCTGGGCGCGGAAACCGTGTCCCTCTACACCAACGGCACGTTCGTGGACCTGTGCCGCGGCCCTCACGTGCCCTCCAGCGGGCGCATCAAGGCCTTCAAGCTCATGAGCGTGGCCGGCGCGTACTGGCGCGGCGACGAGAAGCGCCAGCAGCTCCAGCGCATCTACGGCACGGCCTTCGCCAGCCCCAAGGACCTCAAGAAGCACCTGGAGCGCATCGAGGAAGCCAAGAAGCGCGACCACCGCAAGCTCGGCACGCAGCTGGACCTGTTCAGCTTCTGCGACGAGGCCGGCGCAGGCATGGTCATCTGGCACCCCAAGGGCGCGCTCATCCGCACCATCATAGAGGATTTCGAGCGCAAGGAGCACCTGCGCCGCGGCTACCACATCGTGCAGGGACCGCAGTTGCTCAAGCGCGAGTTGTGGGAGCGCTCGGGACACTACGAGCACTACCGCCAGAACATGTACTTCACGGAGATCGACGAGCAGGCCTACGGCGTCAAGCCCATGAACTGCCTGTCGCACATGCTCATCTACAAGTCCAAGGTCCGCAGCTACCGTGACCTGCCCCTGCGCCTGTTCGAACTGGGCGTGGTGCATCGCCACGAGAAGTCCGGCGTGCTGCACGGACTGTTGCGCGTGCGCCAGTTCACGCAGGACGACGCGCACATCATCTGCCGGCCTGATCAGTTGGAAGATGAGATCATCGGCGTGGTGCATTTCGTACGCGACGTCATGGGCATCTTCGGCTTCAACTTCGAGGCCGAGATCAGCACCAGACCCGAAAAGTCCATCGGCTCGGACGCAGACTGGGAGCGCGCGACCAATGCGCTGATGAAAGCCCTGGACAAAGCGGGTCTCAAATATGGCATCAACGAAGGCGATGGCGCATTCTACGGCCCAAAGATTGACATCGTTATAAAAGATGCTTTAGATCGACGCTGGCAGTGCGCGACAATTCAGTGTGATTTCACCCTGCCCGAGCGCTTCGACCTCGCCTACGTCGGCCAGGACGGCGAGCGCCATCGCCCAGTGATGGTGCACCGAGTTATCCTGGGATCCCTGGAACGGTTCATCGGCGTGCTCACCGAGCACTTCGCGGGGGCATTCCCGGTCTGGCTGGCTCCGGAGCAAGTCAGGATACTGAACGTTACGGACGCGCAGGCCGAGTATACCTCCAAGGTATTGGACGCACTGCGCGAGCAAGGCATCCGGGCCGAGGCGGACTTACGCAATGAGAAGCTGGGCTACAAGGTCCGCGAAGCCCAGTTGGAAAAGATACCTTACATGCTCGTGGTCGGCGACAAGGAAGTCGAGGCTGGAGTGGTCAACGTGCGGACCCGCTCCGGTGAGAACCTGGGGGTCAAGACTCCCGCCGAGGTCGCCGCGATGATACACGACGAGGGAATGGAACCTTTCAAACGCGGAGGAATGCGCTATAGCTTCACCTATGCAGCAGCAGCAGCAACAGACTCGGGTCAATAGACAGATTCGCGCGCGCGACGTTCGAGTCATTGCTGACGACGGCAGTCAACTCGGGGTCATGGCCACGCTGGACGCCCTGCGTACGGCCCAAGAACAGGGACTTGATCTGGTGGAGGTTGCTCCCAACTCCGAGCCGCCAGTTTGCCGGATCATGGATTATGGCAAGTACAAGTACGAGCAGCAGAAGAAGACGCAAGGCGCTCGGAAAAAGTCCAGCCAGGTCCAGATCAAAGAGATCAAGTTCCGGCCCAAGACCGACGAGCATGATTACCAGACAAAGGTGAAGCACATACGGCGCTTCATCGAAGACGGCGACCGTTGCAAGGCGGTCATCTTCTTCCGCGGACGAGAGATCGTGCACAAGGACCGGGGCCTGGTCATCCTCAAGCGTGTCGCCGAGGATCTCAAAGACATCGCCAAGGTGGAGCAGGAACCTCAGTTCGAGGGCCGCACCATGAACATGATGCTTGTGCCCCTGGTCAAGAAAGCATAAAGAGATTCGTTCGGACGCCAAGCACTGGGCGCGGGAATATCCCACGCGCTCGGAGCATGCATTTCAGATACTCTCGAGGAGGACGTCATGCCCAAGATGAAGACCAACCGGAGCGCGGCCAAGCGTTTTTCCAAGACCGGCTCCGGCAAGATCAAGCGCCGCCAGCAGAACAAGCGGCACATTCTGACCAAGAAGAGCCCCAAGCGTAAGCGTCAGCTGCGCGGCTCCGCCCTGGTGGACAAGGCCAACGAGGGTCAGGTGCGCATGCTCCTGCCTTACCTGTAAGCCGCCAGCAGGACACACCCAAACCGCTTAGTCGATCTTCGAGATCACGAAGCACGCTGCCCAAGGCCGGGCGTCCATGCGTAAGGTATGAGAAACGCTCAGGCTCACGGCCAACCTGAGGAGGAACGAAAATGCGTGTCAAGAGAGGCCTCGCCTCACATCGCCGTCACAAAAAATATTTGAAGCTTGCCAAAGGCCACCGCGGCGCGCGCCATCGCCTTTATCGCGTAGCGCGCGAGTCCGTCGAGCGCGCCTTGGCCTATGCTTTCCGCGACCGCAAGCAGAAGAAGCGCGAGTTCCGCAGGCTGTGGATCCAGCGCATTGGCGCCGGAGCCCGCCAGTACGGCCTGTCCTACAGCCGCTTCATCAACGGCCTGACCCAGGCCGGAATCAGCATCAACCGCAAGATGCTGGCCGAAATGGCCGTGCGCGAGAAGGACAGCTTCGCCAAGCTCGTCGAACTGGCCAAATCAAAGGTCGCGTAGAATGTCCGGCGATTCGAAATCGCTGATCCAAGATCTGGAGAACCTGGTCCAGGCGTGTGAAAGCGCCCTGGGCCAGGTTTCCTCGCTTCAAGACCTGGAATCGGCACGCGTCGAATACCTGGGCCGCAAGGGCCGCCTGGCCCAGGCCATGTCGGCCATGGCCGGCCTCTCGCCGCAGGAGCGTCCCCTCGCTGGCAAGACCGCCAACACGGTCAAGGAGCGCCTGACCACTCTGCTCTCCGAGCGGCAAACCGCTCTTGAGCAGGCTCAGGCCCAGGCCGAGCTGGCCGCCTTCGACCCGAGCGTGCCGGGCCGCGCGCCCTGGCTGGGCTCTCTGCACCCCATCACGCTGGTCATGCAGGAAGTCTGCGAGACCCTGCAGGCCCTGGGCTACGACGTGGTCATGGGCCCGGAGATCGAGACGGACTTCTACAATTTCTCGTCCCTGAACTTTCCCGACGAGCACCCTGCCCGCGACATGCAGGACACCCTGTACATCCGGGACAAAGTCCTGTTGCGCACGCACACCTCGCCCCTGCAGGTGCGCTCCATGCTCACGCGCAAGCCGCCCATGGCAGTCATCGCGCCGGGCAAGGTCTACCGCCGCGACTCGGACCTGACGCACACGCCCATGTTCCACCAGATCGAAGGGCTGCTCGTGGACCGCAAGGTGTCCATGGCCGACCTGCGCGGCACGCTGACGGCCTTCGTGCGCCGCGTGTTCGGGCCCGATACGCGCGTGCGCTTCCGGCCGAGCTTCTTCCCCTTCACCGAGCCCAGCGCCGAGGTGGATATCTCCTGCTTCATGTGCAAGGGCACGGGCTCCTGCGCGAGCGAAGCCTGCCGCGTGTGCAAGACCACCGGCTGGATCGAGATCCTGGGCTGCGGCATGGTCGATCCCAACGTCTTCGCCTCCGCCGGCATCGACCCGGAAGAGTACACGGGCTTCGCCTTCGGCCTAGGCATAGAGCGCGTGGCCATGCTCAAGTACGGGGTCACGGACCTGCGCATGTTCTTCGAGAACGACGTCCGCTTCCTCGGGCAGTTTTTTTAGGCAACGCAGGGCGCCGCCCCGCACCCCGCCAGGAGAGGGGGTGACTGCCCCTCTCCCGGACTCTCGCCCCGTCCGGGGGAAATCATTCCCTCCCGGCCCCCCGCGTTGCGGCCCAAGCCCGATCCACGGCCAGCGTCTATCGCGCAAACCGTGAGGTCGAAAAGTGCATCGCGAACGCCGTTATCGGCTTTCGCGACATAAATAGTTTAGGAGGGTTGGGGGTTCGGGGGAAGGGGAAGCCCTTTTCAAAGGGGTCCCCCTCCCCCGATTCCCCTCCCACTCTTTTCTCCGGAGGATTCCCATGCTGTTGAGCCTCGATTGGTTGCGCGAGTTCACGCCGTACGAAGGCACGGCCCAGGAGTTGGCCGACCGGCTGACCATGCTCGGCCTTGAGGTGGACGAAGTCTACGATCCGTTCGCCGAGATACGCGGCGTGGTCGTGGGCCATGTCTTGGAGCGCGAGAAGCATCCCGAGGCCGACAAACTGTCCGTGTGCAAGGTCGATGTCGGCGGCCCCGAGCTGCTGACTATCGTGTGCGGCGCGCCCAATGTGGCGGCCGGCCAGAAGGTCCCCGTGGCCATGGTGGGCACGACGCTCCCGGGCGGCCTCAAGATCGGCAAAGCCAAGCTGCGCGGCGTGCAGTCCATGGGCATGATCTGCTCCGAGCGCGAACTGGCCCTGACCGAGGAGCACAAGGGCATCATGGTCCTGCCCGACACCAGCAAGCCGGGAGTGCTTTTCTGCGAGTCCCTGGAGCTCGACAGCGCGGTCATCAACGTGGACCTCACGCCCAACCGCGGTGACTGCCTGAGCATCCTGGGCCTGGCCCGCGAGGTGGCCATGGCCTACGGCCTGCCGCTTAAGCTGCCGGAAGTCCGGCTCAACGAGGACATGAGCGAGCGCGCCGATAGCTTCTGGCGCATCGACATCCCCGAGGGCGAGTTGTGCCCGCTGTACCAAGCGCGCGTCATCCGCGGCTGCACGCTGGGGCAGAGCCCGGACTGGCTCAAGTACCGGCTCATCGCCATGGGGCTTAGGCCCATCAACAACGTGGTGGACGCCACGAACTACGTCATGCTCGAGCTCGGCCAGCCCACGCACGCCTTCGACGAGGACCTCCTCAAGGGCGGCGTCATCCAAGTCAAGCGCGCAGTCGACGGCTCGACCCTGACCACGCTCGACGGCCAGCAGCGCAAGCTCACGGCCGACGACCTGCTCATCTGGGACGCCGAGCGCCCCGTGGCCCTGGCCGGCGTCATGGGCGGCTCGGAAACCGAGATCCACGCCGAGAGCAGCAACGTGCTCCTGGAAGCCGCGGTCTTCCGGCCCGGGACCGTGCGCAAAACCGCGCGCCGCCTGAGCCTGCCCAGCGAAGCAGCGTACCGCATGGAACGCGGCTTGGACCAGAAGCTTTCCCCCTTTGCCTGCGACCGCGTGAGCGCGCTCATCGCCGAGCTGACCGGCGGCCGCGTGTTGGCGGGCATGGCCAAGGCAGAGCCCAAGCCCTGGCAAAAGCGCGTGCACACGTTCCGGCTGTCGCGCGCCGCCGACCTGCTGGGCGTGGAGCTTTCGTCCGAGTTCTGTCGCAAGACCCTGACCGGCCTTGGCTGCGCCGTCGAGACCAAGGGCGCGGCTTGGCAGGTTGAGTCGCCCTCGCACAGGTCCGACCTGGAGCGCGAGGTGGATCTCATCGAGGAGGTCGGCCGCGTGTACGGTCTGGACCGCATCCCGGCCGTGCTGCCGCACGTGAAAAAGTCGCTTTCCGAGGCGCCCGCCGAGACCCTGTCCGTGCGCACCGGCGAATTCGCCTTCCTGACGCGCATCAAGAAATGGGGCCAGGGCGTGGGCCTGCGCGAGGCCATCAATTACAGCTTTGTAGGCCACAAGGATCTGGATCTGCTGGGCCTGCCCAAGCAAGGTCGCATCGACGTGGCCAACCCGCTCACCGAGGAGCAGAACGTCATGCGCACGACCGTTGCGCCGGGCCTGCTCCAGAACCTGCGCACGAACGTGGGCCAAGGCGACGAGGGGCTGCGTCTGTTCGAGGCCGCGCGGGTCTTCCTCCACGACGAAACGAGCGAGACCTCGGCCTGCGAGCGGTTGCGCCTGGGCGTGCTGCTGCACGGCCGACGCTTCCCCAGCTTTCCCTGGCCGCGCGACGCGCAGTTCGACTATCCCGACATCAAGGGCATAGTCGAACACCTGCTGGCTTTCCTGGGCCTGCCTGCGCCCGAGGTGGCGCTCGGCCAGACGCATGCCTGGCTTGAGCCGTGCGTGGCCATAACCGTGCAGGGCCGGGACATCGGCGTCATGGGCAAGCTAAAGCCCGCCGTTGCCGAGGATTACAAGGCCCGCCACGCCGTCTGGATGGCCGAATTGGACCTGGAGGCCATCTGGAGCCTGAGCGCGGACCTCGTGCCCTGCTTCCATCAGTTGCCCAAGTTCCCGGCCTCCTGGCGCGACATGACCTTGGTGGCCCCGCTGGGCTTCCCGGTGTCGGGCATCATGTCCGCGCTGCGCGCCTCGGGCCAGAAGCTCCTGGAAGACGTGGAGCTGGTGGACGAGTACAAGCCCAAGGACGCCAGCGAGCGAAACCTGACCTTCCGCCTGACCTATCGCGCCGCCGAGCGCACGCTCACGGACCAGGACGTGGACAAGGCTCATGCCGGCGTTGGCAAGCACGTCACGAGCGCCTGCCCCGTGAAATTCCAGGCCGCTTAGGGCCTAGTTTAGGGCCTGTTCACACTAAAGCAGTTTATGAATGAAGATAAGGGCCCAGAGAAATTGCTTCAAACGTAAGCCGCTATAATAACTTTTGTTCTTATATAGCGTTAACAGGCCCTAGAGCATTTTGCTTTTGAAAATGCTTTGCAAGCCATGCGTCAGCATGGCTTGCCGCCGCGTAGGCGTAGGCGCAATTCACTTGCGCCGTCAACGCCGGAGCGGTCGTCTTAAAAGCAATCTGCTCTAGATTATTTATGGACTCAGAGCACCGCTCGAATTCGAGCGGCGCTCTTTTCGGCCTTATCCTGCCCGCAAGCAGCGGTCTTCCGCCCCCGCATGTGTTCGGCAAGCATTCCAAGCGGGGCTGCCTTGCAACAAATCTGTGACATTATGGACACATTTCATACGCCTAATCTATTGCCAGTAGACACCGATATGCTTCTCTTCAGAGATACCCTACGGCCTGCCTAATCCGACAAAAGGTCTTCCCGATCCTCCCTCGTAGGCATCAATCGTGCAGAGTATTGATGTTCAGCGTACAGATTGTTGAAAGCGTTCGCAAAAAGTCGCTTAGTCTGGCGCTGGCCCATCAAAACTTGATCATCGCTGAGCATACCGCATGGTCCCAGGGGATAAGGGGGGATTTGTCCGGCGTGCGCAGCGGTTCCAACCAGATGGTCAAGAACCGACGTTGTGCAAGCTCATGCGAATAGGGGAGGCTTGAACATGAAAGTAGCCGTACTGCTTGTTGCCCTGCTTCTAGTACCCAATGTGGCGCGAGGCCAGAACGCCGAATCCATCGAATTCGGCCAAGGCCATTACTTCCTGATGCAAATCACCGACGGCATTGTGGTCGGCGGCGTGGCCCGCGACCAGCACTTCCGCTGGCGGTGCATGGGCGGAGCCTTCGACGGCAAGAATCTTACCGCCACTTTCGCCACGGATCAGGATAACAGCTGTAACGGAACCAGAACCTACAACTTCGAAGTTCAGGCTGGTTATGTGCTCCTGCGCAGTTCCATGAACAAATGCGGCGCAGTCGAAGAGGGCAAGTTCACCCGCTTCCCGCGCGTGCAGTAGCTTTGGCGGTGGGGCACAGGCCTTGTGCCCCGGCCTGCAAACATGTGCTCCGCAATCCCTTTGATCCTGACTGGTTCGCGCCCTGCGTAGCGAAACCTGAATGGGCCAAGCTGCCATGCCGACCGATCCCATGATCCTCATAATTATCGGCGCCGGACTTTTCTGTCTGGGGGTGCTTTGCGCGCTCTTGGTAGGCGGCCGCAGAGTCCAACAGCTTGACGTCCTTTTACGCACGGGACTTCCAGGTCGACATACGGAGTTCAATTCTCCACCCAGGACAAAAGGCTGCATCCTGCTGTATGTTTTTGGACAACAGAACGAAGCACTTCCCCCGGCGGCTGGACTCAAAAGTCGCGCTAGGCTCGGTGCACAGATCGTTCTACTTTTCATCGCGTCCTATTTCGCCTGGGTTTACCTCGCGGGGCGCTTCCAACTCTGCTGACTACCCCACCCGTAAAGACTGTACATGCTTTTCCGCTGACTTGAGCCAAGAACGACACCCTTCCGTTACGATTCCGGTTCAAAATTGTAAGACTTGTAAATTATCCACTCTTCGAATAATTATTTGCGGCCTATGCAGCCGCTCTCAACACCCCATCAGTCAGACTTCACAACCAGGCCCCGCATCTACAGCCGATCAAACCATCCGGAGCAGGAATGAACGCGCGCATCCGACATGTTGCCTATCACCTGCCCCAAGCCGTGAGCACGGTCGATGATCTGGCCCGCGAAATGAACAACGGCTGGTCGGCGGAAAAGATCGTACGCAAGACCGGCATCCACGCCAGGCACATAGCAGCGCCCGGCGAGTGCGCCTCGGACCTGGCCTGCGCAGCCGCGCGCGCCCTGTTCGCCGAGGCAGCCTGCACTCCACGGGAGGTTGATTTCCTGCTCTTCTGCACGCAGTCGCCGGACTATCTCCTGCCAACCACGGCCTGCCTGCTGCAGGACCGCCTGGGGCTGCCCACGACGGCAGGGGCCCTGGATTTCAACCTGGGCTGCTCCGGCTTCGTGTACGGCCTGGGGATGGCCAAGGGGCTGCTGCTCACAGGTCAGGCGCGCAAGGTGCTGCTGCTCACGGCGGACACCTACAGCCGCCATGTGCATCCCGGCGACAAGAGCGTGCGCACATTGTTCGGGGACGGCGCGGCCGCGACCCTCATCGAGGCAAGCGGAGTTCCCGCCGACAGTGCCGATGAAGCGTCGGGCAGCATCGGCCAGATGGTCTACGGCACCGACGGCGCGGGCTACAAGAATCTCCTGATCGCCTCGGGCGGGGCCAGGCTGCCGCGCTGTGCCGAGACTGCCAGGGAATGCACGGACAAGTTCGGCAACACGCGCAGCCAAGACCACCTGTTCATGGACGGCCCGGAGATCTTCAAGTTCACCATGCAGGTCGTGCCGGTCTGCGTAAACGAGACCCTGGCGCGCAACGGCCTGACCATGTCCGACGTGGACCTGTTCGTCTTCCACCAGGCTAATGCCTACATGCTGGAGGGCCTTCGCGAGAAGATAGGCATTCCCGAGGAACGCTTCTACGTGAACATGGCCGACTGCGGGAACACTGTCAGCGCAACCATCCCCATCGCCCTTCGCCGGGCCGTGGACGACGGCCGCCTGAAGCCTGGCCTGCGCGTCATGCTGGTAGGCTACGGCGTGGGCTACTCCTGGGCCGGAACCGTACTCCAGTGGGCCTGACGCACGGCTGAGCCAACGGCTAAAACCAATCCGCAGAGATCACGGTTTGTTGCCTGGATAGCGCTCCTCGGCTACAAGTCCGGGCATGGACGCTCAGGATTTCCCAGCAGGCAAGCCGCCCGACAGCGCAAGACTCTACAAGATCGGCCAAGCCGCCGACCTGCTTGGGGTCAAGCCCTTCGTGCTGCGCTTCTGGGAATCCGAATTCCCCCAGCTCCAGCCTGTCCGCACGGCTTCGGGCCAACGGATGTACACGCACGAGCACATCGAGCTAGTGCGCCGCATCCAGCACCTGCTGTACGAGCAGGGCCTGACAATCGAGGGTGCGCGCAAGGCTCTGGAGGAAAACGGCCGCCGCGGCCTGCTCAAGAAGATCGAAGCCGAGCTGCTGCAGATCAAGCGGCTGCTGGAGCGATAGCAGCCGTTTGCCAAACTCCTATGACATCGCGGGTCCAGGGAAATCATTTCCCTGGCGGGAGAGAGTCTGAGAGAGGGCAGCGCCCTCTCTCAGGTCAAATGCAAGTTGCTCTAATCAATCTTCCAGATATGCGAACTTAAATGCCGCGTTCCTGGATGAGCCCGAGCAGATCGGCGATGCGGCAGGCGTAGCCCCATTCGTTGTCGTGCCAGAGCACGAGCTTGGCCAGACAACCGTTCTGCACGAGCGTGTATTCCTCGTCCACGACGCCCGAGCGTGAATCGGCCTGGAAATCCGAGGAAACCAGGGGCGTATCCGTGTAGCCGAGAATGCCCTTGAGCGGGCCTTCCGCCGCGCTGCGCAGAAGGAGACGCAATTCCTCGGTGTCGGACTCGCGCTCCAGGACACAGGTGAAGTCCACCAGGGCAACCAAGAGCGTGGGCACGCGCACGGCATAGCCCTGGACCTTGCCCGCCAACTCGGGCAGCACGCGCATCACGGACTGCACAGCGCTCGAAGTCGTAGGGATGATGTTCTGTGCGGCCGCGCGCGCCCGGCGCAAATCTGCATGCGCCCGGTCCAGCAGACGCTGGTCGTTGGTGTAGGGATGCACGGTGCACAAGGTCCCGGTGCGTATGCCGAAACGCTCGTGCACGAGCTTGGCGGCGGGCGCCAGGCAGTTGGTGGTGCAGGAGGAGTTGGAGATCACGTGGTGGCGGGCGGGATCGTAAGCCTGCTCGTTGACTCCCAGGACCACGGTGAAGTCCTCGTCCTCGGCCGGGGCGCTGATGACCACCTTGCGCGCGCCCGCGCGCAGGTGCGCGGCCGCAGCCGGGCCGGAGCGGAAATTGCCCGAGGCCTCGACGATCACATCCACGCCAAGTTCGCCCCAAGGAATTCTGGCCGGCTCGCGCTCGGACAGCCCCCGGATGCGCCACTCTCCGAAAATGACGTCCGACCCGTCCAGGCCCACAGCCCAGGACGGCCGGCCGAAGCATGTGTCGTGCTCCAGAAGATGGGCCATGGTTTTGGCGCCGTGCAGATCGTTGATCGCCACGACCTGCATGCGCCCGCTGTAACGTTCCTGAATAGCCCGCAGCGTCTGCCGGCCGATACGGCCGAAGCCGTTGATTCCAATGCGTATGGTGCTCATCCTTGCAGATCCTTGGCAAACCCTTGCCCTGTCAGGCCTGGTGAATCTTGGCCAAAGCGCGGCACGGCTCGATAACCGGAATGTTGATGGGAGCTGTGCGGTTGGGCCGAGGATTTGGTTTCTGCCCCTAGAGTCCAGCCATGTCAAACAGGATGCCGCAGCCAGGGCAGAACGGGAGTATCTGACAGGCTTAGGCCCCGCGGAATCATTGCCTCGCACCGGGAGTGCGCTTAGAGTCGCCGGGATGTCGCCCGCTGGAACGTGCTGCTCCATAGAGCAGATTACTTTTAAGACGCCCGCTCCGGCGTTGACGGCGCAAGTGAATTGCGCCTACGCCTACGCGGCGGCAAGCCATGCCGACGCATGGCTTGCAGAGCATTTTCAAAAGCAAAATGCTCTAGCCGGGAAGAACCCTGCCTTCCCTGAACCCCGCCCACTGAAGGCGGACGCCTCCCCATTGGGAGAGATTTCGCGCACTTCCTCAGGAAACCGCTCTTGGAATGGCCTGCTCGCCGGCGTTATCGTCGCCTTGTTTTGGAACCTTATGATCCTGTCGTGCCCCAGCCTGGGACTCGCCGCGCCCTTCCTGAACTACCGCATCGCGGCGGTGCACGCTCATGATCCGCAATGCTTCACCCAGGGCCTGCAATTTCGCGATGGGCTGGTCTACCAGTCCTCCGGTCTCTACGGCCGCTCATACCTGCGCGTATGGGACCTGTCCACGGGCCGTGCACTGCGTGAGACGCCCCTGGATCGCCGTTTGTTCGCCGAAGGCTTGGCTCTTGCCGGCAATGAAATAGTGCTGCTGACGTGGCGTGAGAGTATGGCCTTGCGCTTCGACATGCGCACCTTGGCCCCGCGTGGCTCCTTCGCCTACCGCAACCAGGGCTGGGGTCTGGCTTTCGACGGCCAACGCTTAATCCAAAGCGACGGGTCCGCGTTTCTCATCCTGCGCCACCCCGACACTTTCGTCCCCTTGGGACGGCTGCAGGTGACCGATCAGGGCCAGCCCGTTCGCCTGCTCAACGAGCTGGAGTGGATTCCCCCTGAACCTAAGGCCGGCGTTCTGGCGGGCATGCTGCTGGCCAACGTCTGGCTGGCCGAACGCATCGCGGTCATTGATCCCGCCAACGGACAGGTGCGGGGCTGGCTGGATTTGTCGCCGCTTACGGCCGAGGCCGGAGGCGGCAAACGCGATGCCGTGGCCAACGGTATAGCCTACGACTCCTCCACGGGCCGTCTGCTCGTCACGGGCAAGCTGTGGGCCTTTCTTTACGAGCTGGAGCTGCGATAACCGCCCGTTGAATAGCGATCAATGTAGAGCAGGACAACGCGCCGGTTACGAATCATTCTGCAGCAATGGCGCAATGGTTTATCTTGATTCACTCACTGCGGGATTGAAAGTACCGGACCGTTTTTTTCAACACCACTGCCAACCAGTATTCGGCGCACCTCGAAAGCACTTTGCGACGAGTCATCGCCAAGTGCGGGTCGTAGGCAGTTGACGCGCTGCTCGGCTTAACCTAATGGCTACATAATCCTTTCAAAAGCCAAGCGAGCGCAGTGCATGAAAATCAGCCGCAAAGTACTCCAGGCCGAAAGCGTGCCCGAGACGCCCCTGCGCAGGCCCGAGTTGGACATTCTGGAGATGCCTTACGAGGGTTTGGCCGCGTATTGGCTATCACTCAAGAAGCTCCTGGACGAAAAGCAGGACACCAACTTCCTGTTGGAAGAAGCCGCCTATACCAACGAGCCGTACGTCCGCCACCTGCTGGAGACGGCTTTTTCGGCCCTGGACGAAGAACGGGCCGTGCGCCTTGGCAAGGCCCGCCAGGACATACTTCTGGAAGGCTACCGCCGACGTTTCGCCTGCATGCGCACTGCCGTGCGCGCCATCATCGAGGCCGAGAGCCCACGCCTTTCACTCATCCGCATGCTCTCCCACTTCCCTGCCCCTCCCATACCCGAAGCCAAGGCCGCCGAACTGGCTCAATCTCTCCTGCGTGGCTTGGCTATGCCCGACGCGGACAAGGCCGTGTTGCTGGAAATCGACAGCCGCACCAAGGCCGACCGCCTGATGGTCAAGCTGATGGCTTACGTGACCCTTGGCCGCAAGGAGGGCCGCGACGGCTGCCGCGGTCTGTTGCCCTATGCGCGCGCCTATCTGCTGTTGGAGGGCCTTTCGCTGGCCGCCGACGGGTTTGATGCGCCGTTCGTGGATGCGCACATGGAAACGCTTGCGCGCACACTTCTCGATGAAACTCGGCGCAAGATGGATATGTCGCTGGAACTCTGCCGGTCTATCCGCGCCGAGTTCGATTATGAGACACTCTATCTGGTGGCCAGAGCCTACATTCCGTGATTGAATGCTACTGAGCTGACCCGTGGTGTGTGAACATCACCGCGGTGAATCAACTTATTTTCTTGGCAAGGCTTTATCGCGAGATCCAGACAATCTGTTCAGAATAGTGATGCATATAGCTTTATTCTGACCACTGCATGGCAGCAATGTAATATTATCAATATTTTCTTTCAGCCAATGCAGACTTGCCGCTAACACATGCTTTGAGCACAAAGGATGTTTTACACCTCAAACTTTTGACTTGCTGACTATTTAAGGGTACATCACTTCCCCGAAAGATCTAGGAATAGCGAGGCTATTTGCTCAAGCCTTTGGAACCATACACCATTATTTAGCGCGGAGGTGTTTCGTGAAACGATTGCTATTGTTAGCGCTGTCCGCCGCCCTGTTGGGCCTGGCCGTTGCCGGATGCGGCGAGCAGAAGAAGGAAGAAGCTTCCAAGGCCGAATCCGCGGCCGCCGGCAAGACCCTGCGGTTGGCCATCGACGCCGACCCCGTATCCCTGGACCCGCACGTCCAGCTTTCGGGCGGCATGCTGCAGTATTCTCACATGGTCTTCGACCCGCTCGTCCGCTGGACCAAGGACATGAAGTTCGAACCGCGCCTGGCCGAGAGCTGGGAGCAGATCGATCCCACGACCCTGCGTTTCCACCTGCGCAAGGGCGTTACCTTCCATAGCGGCAATCCCTTCACCGCCAAGGACGTGGCCTGGACCCTGGCCCGCCTGAAGCAGGCCATCGACTACAAGGGCCTGTATGAGCCCTTCGGCGAGCCGGTCATCGTCGACGACCATACCATCGACATCAAGACCGTGCGCCCTTACGGCCTGACGCTCAACATGTGCACCTACATCTTCCCCATGGATTCGGTATTCTACACCGGCACCGACGACAAGGGCCTGCCCAAGGACGCCAACGTCAAGACCGAGTATTCCTTCGCCAACGGCAACGAGTCTGGCACCGGCCCCTTCATGGTGACCAGCTACGAGCCGGGCCAGAAGTGGGTGCTCAAGCGTTTCCAGAACTACTGGGACAAGGACACCGGCAACGTGTCCGAAATCGTGCTCACGCCCATCACCGAGGACGCCACCCGCGTGGCCGCCCTGCTGGCCGGCGACGTGGACTGGATCATGCCTGTTCCGCCCCAGGATTATGAGCGCATCCGCGCCACCGAAAAGGTGAAGCTCATCACCATGCCCGGCACGCGCGTCATCACCTTCCAGATGAACGTAAACCGTGTTGAAGCCTTCAAGGACAAGCGCGTGCGTGAAGCCTTCGTGCGCGCCGTGAACAACGTAGGCATCGTCCAGACCATCATGAAGGGCGACGCCACCCCGGCCTTCCAGAACTCTCCGCAGGGCTACGCCGGCCACATCGCCGACCTGGCGCCGCTCTACGACCTGGAGAAAGCCAAGCAGCTCATGAAAGAAGCCGGCTACGAGCAGGGCTTCGTCGTGAGCATGATCGCCCCCAACAACCGTTACGTGAACGACGAGAAGATCGCCCAGGCCGTGGCGGCCATGCTGGCCAAGATCAACGTCAAGGTCGAGCTGCGCACCATGCCCAAGGCCCAGTTCTGGGATGAGTTCGACGCCCAGGTGGCCGACGTGCAGATGATCGGCTGGCACGCGGATACCGAGGACTCGGCCAACTACATCGAGTACCTCAACGCCTGCCCCAACAAGGAAACCGGCTGGGGCCAGTACAACTCCGCCAACTACTGCAACGCCAAGGTCGACGAGCTGGTCCTGGCCGCCGGCGGCGAAACGGATATGGCCAAGCGCGCGGCCATGCTGCAGGAAGCCGAGCGGATGCTGTACGACGACTTCGCTTTCATTCCCCTGCACTGGCAGATGCTCTCCTGGGCCGCCTCCAACAAGGTCGCCAACGCCGAGGAGATCGTCAATGTCATGGACTTCCCCTACTTCGGGGACCTGAACATGGAATAGGGCCGCAGCCCGCTTCCGATTGAACCCCGGCGGCGCCGGGAGGACGCCAATCGCCCTCCCGGCGCCGCTCCACGCAGGATGCCTATGTTTGCCTTCATTATCAGACGCATCAGCCAGGCCGTGCTGGTCATGCTGGTCATCAGCGTGATCGGTTTCGCCATCAAGCAGAACGTGGGCGACCCAGTCCGCGAGATCACCGGGATTTCCGTTTCCGCCGCCGAGCGCGAGCAGCTGCGCGATCAACTGGGCCTCAACGACCCGTTCCCAGTGCAGTGGGCCCGTTTCCTGGGCAAAGCCGTCCAGGGCGACCTCGGCAACTCCTTCTACTTCAAGCGGCCCGCCTTGGAGGTCATCCTGTCCAAGGCTCCGGCAACCCTGGAGCTCGTGCTGGCCACGTCCATCATCATCGTGCTCCTGTCGGTGCCCATGGGCATCTACGCGGCGGTCAAGCCCAAGTCCTGGCTGTCGCGCATCTTCATGGGCGCTAGCATCGTGGGCGTATCAATCCCCGTGTTCCTCACGGCCATCCTGCTCATCTACATATTTTCCGTCGGCCTCGGCTGGCTGCCCTCCTACGGCCGCGGCCAACTGGTCACGCTCTTCCCCGGCTGGGACACGGGCTTTCTGACCAAGGACGGCCTGCTGCACCTCGTCATGCCCTCGCTGGCCCTGACTTCCATCATGCTCCCGCTGTTCATCCGGCTCATCCGCGCGGAGATGAAGGAAGTCCTGGAAAGCGAGTACATCAAATTCGCCATCGCCAAGGGCTTGCGGCCCTGGCGCGTGCTGCTGGTGCACGGCTTCAAGAACACGCTCATGCCAGTCATCACCGTGGGCGGCGTGCAGCTCGGCACCATGATCGCCTTCACCATTCTCACCGAGACGGTCTTCCAGTGGAAGGGCATGGGCTCCATGTTCATCGAGGCCGTGGAGCGCGCGGACTCCTCGCTCATGGTCGCCTATCTCGTGTTCGTGGGCTTCGTGTTCGTGACGGTGAACACCGTGGTCGACCTGATCTACGGACTGGTGAACCCCATGGTCCGCGTGGCTGGGAGGAAGTAGCATGCAGTTCATAAAACGTTTCGCCAACTCCTACCTGCTGTTCTCCTTCCTGCGCGACCCCGTGGCCGTGACCAGCTTCACGGTGCTGCTGATCCTGGGCGTGGCCAGCTTCGCGGCTCCGCTCATCGCGCCCTACAGCCCCTACGACATGCACACCATCGAGCTACTCGACTCCGAGAAGCCTCCTGTCTGGCAACCGGGCGGTGACACGCGCTTCGTGCTGGGCACCGACACCCAGGGCCGCGACATGTTCTCCACCATGCTCTACGGCATGCGCGTGTCCATCCTCATCGGCTTCGGCGCTGTGGCCCTGCAGGCGGCCATGGGCATCATCGTGGGGCTGCTGGCCGGCTATCGCGGCGGGCGCATCGATTCCGTGCTCATGCGCATGGCTGACGTGCAACTGTCCTTCTCCACCTACATGGTGGCCATCTTCTTCGGAGCGCTGTTCCAGGCCACCTTCGGCATGGGCGCATACGCCGACCTGGCCGTGCCCATGCTCATCGTGGTCATCGGCTTCGCCGAGTGGCCGCAGTACGCGCGCACCGTGCGTGCCTCGGTGCTGGCCGAGAAGAGGAAGGAGTACGTAGAAGCGGCCAAGGTCATCGGCCTGTCCCCCACGCGCATCATGTGGCGACACATCCTGCCTAACACGCTCACGCCCGTGCTGGTCATCTCCACGGTGCAGGTGGCCAACGCCATCATGAGCGAGGCGGCCCTGTCCTTCATCGGCCTGGGCATGCCCGTGCACAAGCCGTCGCTCGGCTCGCTCATCAAGGCCGGCTTCGACTACATCTTCTCCGGCTCGTGGTGGATCACCATCTTCCCCGGCATTGCGCTGGTCGTGCTCATCCTGTCCATCAACCTGCTGGGCGACTGGCTGCGCGATTTCCTCAACCCCAAGCTTTACAAGGGCTAAGGAGCGGACCATGGACAACAAGAACATCCTCTCGGTCCGCGATCTGAGCGTCAATTTCCGCCTGCGCCACGGCGACCTGCCCGCCGTGCGCAACGTGAGCTTCGATCTGGCCCAGGGCGAGCGCCTCGGGCTGGTTGGCGAGTCCGGCGCTGGCAAGTCCGTGACCGGCTTCTCCATACTGGGGCTGGTCAGCAAACCAGGCTACATCGCCGGCGGCCAAGTGCTCTTCCAGGGCGTCGACTTGGCCTCCATGAGCCAGGAGCAGTTGCGCGACATACGCGGCAACCGTATCTCCATGATCTTCCAGGACCCCATGATGACGCTCAACCCCGTACTGACCATTGGCACGCAGATGGTCGAGACGCTCATGGCCCACCGCCGCATCACGCGCCGGGACGCCGAGATCATCGCCCTGGACAAGCTCAGGAAGGTTCACATTTCTTCGCCCGAGCGTCGGCTGAAGCAGTACCCGCACGAACTGTCGGGCGGCATGCGCCAGCGCATCGTCATCGCCATCGCCCTGCTCACCGAACCTGCGCTTATCATCGCCGACGAGCCCACCACGGCGCTGGACGTGACCATCCAAGCCGAGATCATGGACCTGCTGCTGCACCTGTGCCGCGCAGAGCGCATGGGCCTTATCCTCATCACTCACGACCTGGCCGTGGTCTCGCAGGTAACCGAACGTATCGCGGTCATGTATGCCGGCACCATCGTCGAGATGGGCAAGACGGCCGACATCATCGGCTATCCTAGCCACCCCTACACGCGCGGCCTGCTCGCCGCGCTTCCCCAATCCGCCAACGGCCGGCGGCTGAACCAGATCCCCGGCTCCATGCCGAGCCTGCGCTCCATCCCGTCTGGCTGCGCCTTCCAGAACCGCTGTTCCTCCTGCGAGGAGGTCTGTCGCGGCTCGGTGCCGATCCTCGAACCCAAGCAAAAGGGCTGCCTGGCCGCCTGCCATCTCCTGGACTAAGATTATGCGTGAAACCCTTGTCTCCATACAGAACGTCAGCAAGCATTTCGACATCTCCGGCGGTCTGCTGGACCAGCTCTCGCTGTCCGGCGGCCGGCTGACGCGCACTCGCACCCTGGTGCGCGCCGTGAACTCCGTGTCCTTCGACATCCGCTCGGGCGAAACCCTGAGCGTGGTGGGCGAGTCGGGCTGCGGCAAGTCAACCCTGGGCCGCACTGTTCTGGGCATCTACCCGCCAACCGACGGCACGATCCACTACCGGGGACGGCGCATCGACAACCTGCCCCCAAAGGGCTGGCTGCCGTACCGCACGCGCATGCAGATGGTCTTCCAGGACCCGTACGCCTCGCTCAACCCGCGCATGCCCGTGCGCAAGATCCTGGAAGAGCCCGTGCGCTTCCACAACCGGGGAATCCAGGACAACGAGGTCAAGGACCGCGTGGCCGACGTCATGCTGCAGGTCGGCGTTGACCCGGACTGGGCCGACCGTTTCCCGCACGAGTTCTCCGGCGGGCAGCGCCAACGCATTTCCATTGCACGAGCCCTGGTCGTGGACCCCGAGTTCATCGTGGCCGACGAGCCCATCGCAGCGCTCGACGTGTCCATCCAGGCCCAGATCTTGAACCTGCTCATGGACGCCCAGGAGTCTCGCGGCCTGACCTATCTGTTCATCAGCCACGACCTGTCGGTGGTGCGGCACATTTCCACCCGCGTGGCCGTCATGTACCTGGGCACGCTCTGCGAACTGGCCCCGGTCAAGGAACTGTTCGACAACCCGCGCCACCCGTACACCCGCGCGCTGCTGTCGGCCATCCCGCGCCTGGGCAACAAAGGCTTCGAGCACGTCCGCCTCAAAGGCGAAATCCCCACGCCCATCAACCTGCCCGAAGGCTGCGTATTCCACGGCCGCTGTCCCAAGGTCCACGAGCGCTGCATCAAGGAGGTCCCGATTCCAGTGGACCACGGCGGAGGCGTGTTCGTGGCCTGTCACGCGGCGGAGGAAGGATTGGTGTGAGACGCAGAGGAAGAGAATCGGGGAGGGGAAACCCTTTGAAAAGGGTTCTCCCCTCCCCGAACCCCACCCCTTCCTAAACTTTTTGGTTTCATCGCGGCCCGGAATCCCCGAATAGATTCCGGGCCTTTGAACATATTTTTGGCTGCCGACAGACAAAGACCACGAGATCCCAGCAATGTTTCCCTTAGAGCATTTTGCTTTTGAAAATGCTCTGCAAGCCATGCGTCGGCATGGCTTGCCGCTAGCTTCGGCGTAGGCGCAATTCACTTGCGCCGTCAACGCCGGAGCGGGCGTCTTAAAAGCAATCTGCTCTAGGAGCTGACGATGGATGTGTGCTTGGCGACAATGCAAGACTATGATGACTGGTTGATCCTCGCTCGCGAGGTTGAACACCTCTTTGGGCCCATGGCTGACGAGACTTCGTTCCAGGAAGCCTTGCGGCAGTTACTCGCCATGAAGCAGGCCTTCTGCGTGCGTGATGGAGACGGTGGGTCTGGCTGCACATTGCTTGGT
>NZ_AULZ01000029.1 GCF_000422545.1 Desulfocurvibacter africanus subsp. africanus DSM 2603 | reverse complement strand
CCGCAAGGCCGGCGTCTGCTGACAATGCTGGGCGGCCCGCCGACTGACTCATGCCCCTTGCTCATGGATGGAGCCTATGAGGGCAATGAAACAAGAACTCTGAGCCGAGATTTGGGTTTTGTTCCCGTGGTTCCTCCAAACCCCAATCGCTTGGAACCCTGGGAATATGACAAGGAGCTGTACAAAAAGCGCAATGAGATAGAGCGTCTATTCAGACGACTCAAAGGTTACAGGCGCATTTTTACCCGCTACGACAAGCTCGATGTCATGTACCTTGGCTTTCTCACCTTGGCACTAATTGTAGAGGCGCTCAGATAGCGTTAACAGGCCCTAGTTGGAACCGCGAGGCTTTCTCTGGTCAAGCCAGCAAATAAAGCCACTCGCAACCAGTCAACCGCGTACGGACTCTAAAAAACTGCCTGGGCGGGGGCCAGCCAACCGTGAAGAACACAGAGTATCTGCAAGCGAAGCGCAAGCCCTGCGCAGCCTGTGCAAGATTGAACATGTCGGGCAGGCTTGCCTTCCGACTATAAAGATCAACGCAGGAGCAAGGCGGGATCAATGCGCAGGGGGCGCGGGTCCACACAGCCCAGAATACCCAGATTCAGCCCGTCGGCCTGGGCCTGGGCCAGATCGATGATCCTGGGCTGACAGCGGCGAAGCCGCTGGTCGAGATATACGCTTACCGTGGGCAGGAGGCTGTAATCAGGGTTGACGCTACGCACCACGGCGATGCTCCCATCCGTCAGCCGCACCAGGCTGCCGGGAGGAAAGACGCCGATGCACTTGATGAAGCGCTCTACATAGGTGGGGAAGAAATGTGCGCCCTGCTGGTGGTAGATGTGGCCAAGGGCCGTGGTCGGCGTGCTCGCCTTGCGGTAGCAACGGTTGCTGGTCAGGGCATCGTACACGTCCACCAAGCTGATGATGCGGGCCAGCGGGCTTATGGCCTGACCCGCCAAGCCGCGGGGATAGCCCTGGCCATCATGGCGTTCGTGGTGCTGCATGATGGCCAGGAGCACGTCACGGTGCAACACCGCCGAGTCGCGCATGACCCGGTAGCCCTCCACGGCGTGACGCTTGATTAGAGAGTATTCCTCGTCATTCAGTTGCTCGGGCTTCTTGAGGATATCCTCGGGAATGCGCGCCTTGCCCACGTCGTGGTAGATGCCGGCGAGGCCGAGCACCCTCTGCGCTTCCAGGGGCAAGCCCAAGCTCCGGCCAAAAATGATCGAGAACATGGCCACATTGATGCTGTGGTGGAAGGTGTATTCGTCATGGACCTTCAATTTGGCCAGGCTGATCACGGCGGACTGGTTGCGGGTTGCGCTGGCGATGAGCTGGTCCACGAGAGGCAAGGCCTCCCGACAGTCCACGATCTTGCCACGGCGCACCTCGTCCATGAAGTGCCGCGTGTACTCCACCGCTCCGGTTAAGACAGCGTCGGCCGCCTCGACTTCCTCCTGGAACGGCACCACCTCCGACATCGGCCGGATGCGACTCCATAATTCAAGAATGCGTCGCCGATCTTCGCTTAGAGAATTCTTACCGCCATTGCCTGCCTGGGCGGAATCGGTGGGAGTTGTCATGGAATGAAGCGCATCCTGCATGCCGCACTCCGCATCCACCAAGCACGAACGGGACAAAACTCACAGTATGACAGGCCCTGCATGCTAGACTCCGGGGATAGCCTCATTCTTTATCGTGCTGAAACTGCATCATAGGGCGAGGAGATAACGGACGCAAGCAGTGTACCGGACCATCAAGGGATATCCGGCGATTACTCACTTGCATTTGTGACACTCGCCGGGATTGCGTAAGGCGAGAAAGGCTGCAGGATGCTTTATCCTAGCACTTGCCGGGACTCCTCCGAGGTCCCATCCATTGACCGGAAGGCCATTCTATGGTGACCTCCAGCGAACGCGTAAAGCGTCATTTACGGTCACGCCAGCGGGACAGGCACCAAGGAACAGCGACCATGCCTTACGATTCCCATCCACACCCGGAAGCCCCTTTGCCCTCTGCACCCTATGAGATAGGGGCCAAAACGCTTGCACCACAGAATATCCTCGGGCCGGTGCTGGCGGACCTGCCTGCTCCTGGGCGCACGCGCTATGCCCCATCGCTGGCCCGCTGCATGTCGCTTTGGGCGGCATGCCTGCGAACGGCCCGGCTGGAATCCGCTGGCGGCCCGATTCTGGCTCTATGGCTTCCGGCTGAAATAGAAGCCGAAGTAGAGCGTACTCTGAGCGAAGAGCCGGCCCTGGGTCTGCTGCTGCACCGTCTGGCAGCGCGACTGGTCATGGCTGCACTGGCCGACCTGCGGCCCGATCTCGCCGAACGCAGCTGCGCGCCCCTGCCCGAGATCGATCCGACACTGGCTCGCGCCTTATTACTCAACGGTCTGGCCACCGATGACGGACACCTCGCGCGCCGCTATGCCGTGCTCACCTTCGATAGCCACGGATCCCTCTCCTCTCACCAAGATGGATGCGCAGGTTGCAGCCTGCGCGCGGGCTGCCTGGGACCGTGCAACCGAGGCACGTCATGAAATTGCTCATGTTTTATGCTCCCGAATTCTGGCACAAGCCCTTCCAAAAGACTCTGCCCGAAGCC
Organism: Desulfocurvibacter africanus subsp. africanus DSM 2603; assembly: GCF_000422545.1. NCBI lineage: Bacteria > Pseudomonadati > Thermodesulfobacteriota > Desulfovibrionia > Desulfovibrionales > Desulfovibrionaceae > Desulfocurvibacter > Desulfocurvibacter africanus. The sequence goes on along the minus strand of NZ_AULZ01000029.1, from coordinate 40,651 downwards.
CCGGAAGCCGAGCCGACCGGTGCAATGGCCCGCGATGCGGTAGTCGTTTTCTACCATGGCGAAGCCGAGGACCATGACCGCCGGAGTAGCGTCCTGTCCAAGATGCTGAAGAACATCAAATGGCTGGGAGGAAAATTCAACACCAAGCAGGTTGTACTGCACTCTTTCGGGCACCTCTCGGAAAGCAAAGCTGACCCGGAATTCGTGCGCGAGCTAGTCGCAGAGGTACGCCAACGGCTGGAGAACACTGGCTACAGCGTGGGCGAGACACCCTTCGGCTATCTGAACGAGTGGAAGCTCCACGTGGCCGGGGACTCCCTAGCCAAGGTTTTCAAAAGCATCTGACAGCTCCGAGCCATTGTCGCTCGGCGTTTATGGGATGTGGGAACGTGGCGGGAACTTGGGAGGACTTAGGGGCTCTCATCGCTTCAGACTGAAGCCGGATTCGGATCAAGTCGCGCAGGAGCAAGAGCTACTGAAGCTTAAGGATGCTGTAAGCGCTGAACCACTCGTTTAGCACGGAAAAAGGAAGAGATACTTAGCGCCGAATCCGAGCCCCAGGCTTGGCGGCTGCTTGCGCTTTGGCGCTGGTCGATAAACCTGGACGCGCAGGCGGCATTTCGCCGGCATAGGAGATGGAGGCGGGCACAGGTCTGCCTGCCAGGAACCTTTCGACCAAAGGTCGCTGGGCGGCGTTCAAACGCACATCCGACAACGGCAAACCAGAACGCCGGCCTCCGTAGAGCTTGAGCGCTCCGTCCACGAAACCGGCCTGCAGGAATCCGACCTGCAAAGGACGGGGACTTCCCGAACGCGATAAATGCACATCCAGACGCAACGAGCATATTCGTTCCGGCCCATAGGTCGCCAGATTTCCCGTGAGAACGAGCGTTTCAATCACGGTTTCGGTCAAGATACCTGTCAGGAATGAGAGGTCTTCAGCGAATTGGGGCAAGATGGCCAGGTAGAAATCAGGATCGATCTTGAAGGCCGAAGACGAGCCCGGCCTGTTCAGGAACTCGCCGGATTGATCGAAAGCCAGCGCCAGGGCGCGCTGCAGGCGTTCCAGCAGTGCGGAATAATCGTTCAGGGGCATGACGTCTCCTGTGGAAGAGCATGCTGTCTGGCAGGCTTGGCTTTGGCTGAATACGAGGTTGTCGTTTAAGGCTCAAGCCCATCTTCCGGCCATGGCAACAAGTCCAGGTTGGCTGGTTTGATAGTGGCAAAACGAGCTGAACGGACCAAGAAGGCCGACTGGATACGATCCATGCGCACGCAATGCCGCTGTTTGCTCAACAATTGCAACCTGTTGAAAGACAGGACAATTCTTATTCTACACAGCCATAAGGCATCGCAAATTAAGACTAAAATATTATCTTAACATGAAAAGCATGCAAGCCTTAACGGGGAAGGACCCTGGGCGCTGTACACATTCATAAAAATGGTCCTTAATGACACGCGGCCATGAAATCAATAACCCCAAGCATACTGTTGCCGGCTGAAAACCAGCGACATGTACACCGAGAATCAAATGGATGCAGCGCTAGTACATTCCGCGATGCTTTTCGTTACGCTTAGCCCTAGTGAAGTTATAGTCATTGATCGCTCGATTGCCTCCTACCAGCATGGGCAACAGTTCCGAAACGACCAACACCACAACTACGAGCGTGGCAAGGATCATAAGCGCGAGTTGCGTATTCATGAGTTCCTCCTGACTTCGACAGCGATAATCCCTTGTGCCCATACACTATTCAATTTCCATACCGCGCTTCCGACCGCCTTCGGCATTGACCTCCATGTGTCATGACTCCAGCATAAGTGGACGAGCTCCCAGACTATTCCTTTTTCCATAGACGGCAGTGCATTCAAGGGAATTTAAGCGAGCGCGCCGGGCAGTGCTCTCACGTTCCCTGGGTCACACCCTGGCGCGAAAGCATCACTCTGCAACGTATTTCCCTTTAGAGCAGATTGCTTTTAAGACGCCCGCTCCGGCGTTGACGGCGCAAGTGAATTGCGCCTACGCCTACGCGGCGGCACGCCATGCCGACGCATGGCTTGCAGAGCATTTTCAAAAGCAAAATGCTCTAATGCGCAAATCTTTGTAGTTTATTGGTCTGCTCTGCCGAGATTCGACATAAAAGTAATGGCAAAGCTTACATAGCGTCGCGGATGCAACCTGGCAAAGATTAAGGAAGCAAGCCAGCATTAGCTGCATGGTCAGAGCTGACGTTACTTGGCTCAAGCAAGCAACTGCCTAGATTGAATGTATCTATAGATAGTGGTTGTCTGTCGAACTTGGCAGGCGCAATCTTTGGCCGGGTCACGAGGTCCTAGAGCAGATTGCTTTTAAGACGCCTGCTCCGGCGTTGACGGCGCAAGTGAATTGCGCCTACGCCTACGCGGCGACAAGCCATGCCGACGCATGGCTTGCAGAGCATTTTCAAAAGCAAAATGCCCTAAGAATGAACGGCGCGCCCTTGGGCGCGCCGAACAGCTTCAAACAGAGCTCAAGCCGCCTTGGCCTTCTTCTTCTGGCTCTGCTCTTCCTGCTCGAACTTGCTAAACATGTTGTCCAGCTCCTGAGCCGAGAAGGAATCCTCGATATCATCGAAGATTTCGCTCTCTTCTTCCTGGATATGGTGCTGGATCAACTCCATAAGTACCTGGGCCTTGGCCTTGAAGGTCTCGTCCGAGGTACCAACATCGAAAAGCTGCTTACAGACGTATTTCGCTGCGGAATGCTCCTCGATGCCCTCTAAGGCTGTCTCCTTGACCTCTCCACCCTGCTGACGCAAGGCCGGATAGATATGCTTCTCCTCGGCTTCCATATGAGGAACGAGGTTCTCACGGAGTTGATCAAGCCACTGCTGACGGTCCGACTCGGATGCCTTGACCAGCTTGCGCAGGATGCTCTTCACTTCCTGGTGTTCCTGATGGAGATGCTTGAGTAGCTTGTGCTGCGCCATCTCGTGTTCCTCCTGGTTTAACCTTCTGGTGTCTTTGGTCCCGCCGCGATCAGCCGAAATACGGCATGACGACTTCTATCTTGATAGCCTCAATGCCAACGAAACGCTGTCGGAGGAGCGAGAATCGGCGTGTAGGAAATATGGCAAGAAAAAGGCCCGGCTCTCGAAGCAGTCCGGGCCTTTGGCCTTGTGCCATTTCACCATTTCTCATGGATGCACAGCCCCAACCATCAATTAACTCTGGGATGAACACCGGTACGGCCAATCGACATGCGCATATAGGCCGAACGTCCGTGTGACTGACGTATGCTTCTGCCGGTTAAGCCTTTTCCGGCAACCTGGCGATAGCCTCGATCTCCACCTCCGCACTCATGGGCAAAGCCGAGACCTGGATGGTCGAGCGGGCCGGGGGGGTGCCCGTGAAGTACTCAGCATAGACCGCATTCATGCGCTTGAAGTTGCCCATGTCGGTCAGAAAGACCGTGGTCTTGAGCACGTGCTCCAGGTCTGCACCGGCAGCCTGCAGAATAGCTTGAATGTTTTTGATGACCTGTCGGGTGGCCGCTTCGATATCGCCGGCTACGAGCGCGCCCGTGGCCGGGTCTATGGGGGTCTGCCCGGAGACGAACAGGAGATTGCCGCTCGCCACACCCTGCGAGTAGGGTCCAAGGGCCGCCGGGGCCTTGGGCGTGCTGATGCGCTGCTTGGTCATGTTTCCCTCGTGCGCCGCGCGCTCTGGCGTAGCGCCTGTGCTGGATTGCAAGCCGACGACGCAGAGATCATACGGCCTATGCGCCAATCAGCCGGAAACACAAAACTAGCTGACTTTACTGAACAAGCCAAGCTAAACGCATTTGCAATTCCACACTTCACACTACAGGCGCGTCTGCACCGCGACGGTCCTGTCTTGGAATCCGAACGCGTTACTGCCGTACACCCTGCTCCAGCTCATTCAACAGTTTTCGGACCTGGGCAAGCTTCGCCTGAAGCTCTGGATTGTCGATCCGGCCTCCAAGGGCCTCGGCCTGACCAGAGACTTCGCGAAGTGCCGTGCGCGCCTGCTGCGAATTGATCTGTTGCGTGACCTGCTTGGGGCTCACGGCCTTGGATTCCAATGACCGCAACTTGGAGAGCATGGATTGTTCAAGAGCCGCAAAGTGTTGATCGACAACGTTGTCACGACTGGAGAGCTGCTGATCGACATCGGACCGCAGGGCTGACAGGCGCTGGTCCATGGTGGCGCCCAGCTCATCCATCCGGGAGGTCATCTGCTCGGACAGGATTGCCGCCTGCCCCTGAGAGCGGCTGTCCGTTGCGCCCATCTTCTGGAGCGCATTGTGCGTGTAGGCGGCCAGCCCACCGCAGAAAATGACCGCGACTATCGCCACAGCAAGAGCCGCAAGGGCCGTATCCTTGGTGTTTCGCAATACGCTGAGATCGAGATAGGTAGTGGTGCGCTCCTGGTCCTGCGTGCCTTTAGCCGTGTTCTTGCCTTCAGCCATGATCCTGCCCTCCCGGCATGTGCTTGCCGATGGTTGCCGTCCCTGTTCGGCGTGTACGCCAAGCAAAGTAGTCCTGTACATGCTGTAGCATGAACCGGCTGACTCAAGTCCAGGATTTCCTGTCCGTATCAACGCACCACGAGCACCGAACACGGCGCGTAGGCTACGACCCGACTCGCCACGCTACCTACCAGAAAGCGTTCGATCGCCGAGCGGCCCTTATGCCCCATGACTATCAGGTCCACGCCATGCTGCTCGGCATGCTGGACGATCCTGCTGGCCACGGAAGTTCCCTCCAGCACCAAGGTCTTCGCGGCCACGCCCTGGTTCTTGGCTTTCTGCTGGGCCTGATTGACGAGATCCTCGGCATTTTTCCGGAACTGCTCGAAGATAACCTGTTGGGCGCCAATCTCCGCCGCATCAGCGAAGTTGGGTTCAACCACACTTAAGATTGTGAGCTCGGCCTCCTCGCGCTTGGCCAAGTCAATGGCTTTGGCCAGCACCTTCTCCGCATAGGCTGATTGGTCGATAGCAGCCAGAATCTTCATGGCATCTCCTCCTTTACGGAATCGTTACGCTGGCATGTTCCCAAAGCCCGTACAGCCGTCCGGGTCAGTTCCTCATATCCGAATGTCCTTGATGCGTACCGAAGGCTCAAGGTTTACCATCCGTAGCTTTGCACGGGTGTACAACTCTTTTAAGTTCAAGCTTGTCCAGGCCTGCCTTCCACTCCTCGAGCGAGCAATGTTCCTCATCCAGAATTTCAAAGAACTCACCGGATTCCAGACTCAAATCAGGCCGCTCCGGATGATGCGTCCTCATCCACTCGAGCGCCTCCTTGGCCTCATCCATGCAACTGGCAGTAATGCAGTCAATGGGTTCCGTGCATCCATCACTGCCACATTTAAGGAGCATGTAACGCTTCTTCATGGCTGCCACACATGCAGTTACTTTGCCTCTAAACATTTGGCTTCGGCTCTGTTCGAGCCGAAGCCGGGACCTACTTGCTGATGGCTTCGACCAAGGCTGTTTCGGGAGAGAATGTCACGACCTTGCGGTCGCCTTCCTGCTTGGTCTTGAATGTCCCCAGACCTTGGATATCGACTGCATCATCATTATTCAGGCCCATGGCGATGATGGCCTTCATGACATCCAACGTCAGATAGGCGTCTTCCTCAGTGGGAAACTTTTCTGGAAACGTGCTTTGCAGATTTTTAACAATTGTCTTGGTATAACCTGTCAGGGGAGTTTCATGTACACGGGCTCTAGCAGCATCAACATCAGCATACTCAACATTGCAATTCTCATCAGTACAAGCGAGACATACGCCTGGGTAGTCCATGTTAACCACGTCTAAAACCTCCTATTTTTGGCATTTATACACTAATCCTATTTCAATATCGACTATTTCAAGATAGCAGTCAAAGAAAACAAAACTATGAAATCAGGCGTAAAATATAAAGGTTTCATGCTCATTGCTAAGTCAATCTCCACCTTTTCAGTACACATTGCCGACCAGATGAAACAAAATACGAAAGCAGAACGTGTAAGATGGCTCATTGTATTCGTTGCAGAAAGGAGTATGAAAAAACAAAGACCGGCGTGGCCAGCCGCAAAAATGGTAGAAGAGGCTGAAGGCAAACCATAAACCAGGAGTGCGCCATGGAATTCAAGGAAAACGATCTCCCGATCGAGCTACATCACGAGGATTCAGTGCGTCTTGGCGCTGGAGAAACCATACGCTTCGAAGCGAATGGAGAGGCTAAGGATGTTTTCATCGGTGACGCGTTCACCCCGACGATCCAACTCTTCCCGGACACGGACTACACATTCAACTCCGGGGACAAGCAGTACCAGGTGCGCGCCCATTTCGAAGACAAGCTCAGCGTGAAGCGACTTTGATGTCACCCAATAAGTCGGCTTTCACTATAGTTAATCAGATGCCATTTGGCGAACGGACCTGCACACGCGTGCCCAGGGCTTCTACGCCAGTGGCTTTGATTGCCTTCGTGCAGGCAGTACTGCTTGAAAGGTAAACGTTTGTTTGAAGGCTTATGGAAATGGATGCAGGCTGCCACGCCGCGATCCAGGAGTCCTTGTTAACAATCCGGCTGATTACAAGTACCTAGCCACGCCATGCGACTTTGCCTTTTCAGCATTCCAGCTTCGGAGTAGTCGCTTTTATTCTCGATCTCCCCTTGGTGAAATGAAGACGGCAGTCAGTGGTCGAACAACGAAGCCAAGCCGGCTCGTATCCTTGCAGCATAGTCTTGCCTGCACCATATTCTCTCCTGTATGGAAGGGTCGCAAACGATCATTGCGCTGACCCGAATAACAACCCACTCGAACCGGCGGCGAATACCGCCAGCATGCACCAAGCCAGCTTACGGCGGATCGAAATGTCCAGCTCTATCTCTTCGGCCGCGTACCGGCGAAAGCCGGTCTGCCCCGCACGCCTGGCGGCGGTCATGCTCGTCAGTCTGCTCCTGCTGACCGGCTGCGGTCTTTCCACAACCAGTCAACTGGGCAACTTCTCTTCGCTCTATGCCCGGGGGCTGTACCTGGAGGCCGAGAAAGCCGCCATGGACTCCAAGCAGGAGCTTAGCGAGATAGAAGGCGGCGACGGGCTGCTCCTGTGCCTCAACGCGGCCTCGGCCGCCCTGGCCGCTGGCGAGTACAGGCGAGCCGTGGATCTCCTGGATCGGGCGGAAGCACTCTCCGGGGATGCGGACCTGGAAGGCGCCCTCTCCAAGACTGGCGGAACGGCGGCGGAGATCCTCCTTAATCGCAACGTGCTCGGCTATGAGCCCCGGCAGTACGACCGCATCTTCATGAACTCCTATAAGGCCCTGGCCTTCCTGGCCATGGGAGACGTAGACAATGCTCGCGTGGAGCTCAACCGGGCCTTCGATCGCCAGCGTCGGGCCGTCGAATTCTTTGAGGCCGAGATAGCCAAGGCTCGCGACGCAGGGGCACGCAGGCAAGCCGGTTCCTCCCCCAACTCATCCCTGGATACGCAACGGATCGCCCAGGCCAGCCGCGCCCAAGCCGAGCGCATGGCCGACGAAGAGCATTGGAAGCCCTACCCGGATTATGTGAACCCCTTTGCCACTTACCTGAACGGCCTCTTTTTCCTGCTGGCCGGGCAGGATTCCGGGGATCTGGATAAGGCGTTGAACAGCTTGCGTCGTGTGCGCGGCATGGTCGGGGATAATCCGTACCTGGAGCAGGACATCGCCCTGGCTGAGGCCTGGATCGACGGAAGCGGCAACCGCCGAACCACCGAGCCCACAGTTTGGGTGATCTTTGAAAACGGTCTGGCCCCGGATTTGGCCCAGGCGCGCTTCAATCTGCCGCTGTTCGTGGTCAATGCGCGCATGCCGGTCAAGTATTTCGCCGTGGCTTTCCCCGCGCTGCAGCCTGGACGGCCTGCCCTGTCGAGCTTGGGCTTGGCAAGTGGCGGTGTGCCTATAGCCGAGACAGCGCCTCTGGCCGATGTTGGCCGTGTGGTGGGCGCCGAGTACAAGGTCCGACTGCCCTATGAGCTGACCATGGCCGCCTTGTCCGCTGCGTCCAAGGCCATGCTCCAGTACGGCGCGCAGCAGGCTGGCGGCGGCAAGGACACCGCCGCGGGCCAAGCCGCCAGCGCGATCATGGCCCTGTACACAGCAGTGACCACCACGGCCGACACCCGCTCATGGACGTCTCTGCCCACGGACGCGCAGTTCGCCAGGCTGTCTAGGCCTGCTGACGGCCGCCTAGCCATTACAACCACGGAAGGACGGGTCCTGCGCACGCTTACGCTGCCCGAGGCCCGCTTCTGTCTCATCCACGTGCGCATGCCTACGGCGGGAGCCGAGCCGGCTTGCGCCATCATCCCCTTTCAGGAGGTTCTCAACTGAGTATGCCCAGGATTCCATCATGCGTGACGATCATACTGGCGGCCGTGTTCATGTTGACGCTGGCCTTAGGCTGCGCGAAGCCCGATCCGCGCATCATTAAAGGACAAGGGCTGCGGAACATAACGGATCTGGCCGTCGGCGAACACCCGCGCGACGACGGTTTCCTCATGCTCCAGATCACGGGCCGCAATACGTCCTCGAGCGCCAGCGACTTCTACTACAAGCTGGAGTGGTTCGACGCCCAGGGCCTGCTGCTGGATTCCTTCCAGTCGCGCTGGAAGAAAGTCACGGTGCAGGGCCAGGTGCCCTTCGTCTTCACCGAAATCTCATCGCGCCCCAAGGCCAAGACTTGGCGTCTCATGTTCAAACACGATCTTAAGTAACACCCGGAGGTGGCAAATATGCGCGCACGTATTATTTTACTGGCCTTATCCCTTGTTCTGGTCCTTTCCGCTGGCTGCGCCAGCAAGGGCGTCCAGGTCGTGGACACTCGCGCCGATGCCGCTCCGCGCGTGCTGGGACTCGACTACCGCGACTTCGAGGCTGCCGCCGGCGATTCCATCGCCAAGTTGATTGCTTCGGGCGTTGTCAGCAAGCCCGGCGGAGGCCGCTATGTCATGGTCGTTTCGCGCGTGACCAACGACACCATGCAGCGCATCGACACCGAGCAGTTGACCAAGAAGATTCGCGTGGAGCTGCTCAACAGCGGCAAGGTCGTCACCACCACGGCCGTGGGCCTGGACGCGCCCGAGGACCCCATGGTGGCCAAGGCTCGCGAACTGCGGCAGTCCCAGGAGGTCAAGCAGTCCACAGTGGCCGGCCAGGGCACCATCGTGGCCCCGGACTTGAGCTTGTCGGGCAAGATCATCCAGATGAACCATCGCCTGGACAAGAAGACCCAACAGGTCGAGTACTACTTCATGCTCTCCCTGACAGACCTGACCACGGGTCTGGCCATCTGGGAAAACGAGACGCCCATAATCAAACGCGGCAACGCCAAGTCCGTAGCCTGGTAGACCAGCAAACCGTTCATAATGCAAAAGGGAGAGGCAGAGCCTCTCCCTTTTTTGTGAGCCTGGGATATCTTGTCCGCGCGAGAGCGAAGTGCGCGCTGACGGAAGCAGAGTCGCAGGAGGCGGTGCCTCTCTGGATGGCAGATAATCTACAGTGAAATCACCACCGGTATAACCACCGGGTCGCGGTCGAGCACCTTGCGGAAGAACCGCCGCAGGCTGCCGCGTATTCTGTCCTTGAGCTTCTGTATCTCGCCGGGCGGGATGTTCTCAAAAATGTCCAGCACGATACATTTGGCGTCTTCCAGCAGATGCGCATAGTGCTGCTCGAAGACGAAGCCCTTGGAGGTGATTTCCGGCCCAAGGGCGATCTCGCCGGACTTCTCGTCGATGACCAAGTTGACAATGACCAGCCCTTCGCCGGCCAAGAGCTGACGCTCCTTGAGCACACTGGAGCCCACGTCGCCCACGCCCTTGCCGTCCACGTAGATGTGCTCCACGGTGATGCGGTCCAGCAGGCGCATGGTGTTGTCCTCGAAGAGGCGCAAGGGCTGGCCGTCCTCCAGGATCAGGGAGCGTTCCTTGGCCACGCCGCACTCCACGGCCAAGCGTGAATGCTTGACCAGATGGCGGTACTCGCCATGAACCGGGACGAAAAACTTGGGTTTCACGGTGCGCAGCATCTGGCACAGCTCTTCGCGGTGGGCATGGCCCGAAGCGTGAATGCCGGAGACCCGCTCGTAGAGCACTTCGGCTCCCAGCTTGTAGAGCCGGTTGATAACCTTGGTGATGGCCCGCGTATTGCCTGGGATGAAGCGCGAACTCATAAGCACGAGATCGCCTTCTTTGATGCGCATCTGGCGGTGTTCGCTCATGGCCAGACGCGTCAGCGAGGACAAGGGTTCGCCCTGAGAGCCCGTGAGCAGCAAAACTATCTGGTCGTCGCGATAGTTCGATACGCTGTCCATGGGCACGAATATGGACTCGCTGGCTCGCAGGTAGCCAAGGTTCCGGGACAAATCAATGTTGTTCTGGATGGACCGGCCGCTGATGGCCACTTTGCGGCCGTATGTCTCGGCCAGATCGATGATCTCCTGCATGCGCTGGATATGGCTGGAAAAGAGCGTGACAAGGATGCGGCCCGTGGCCTTGGCGAAGATATCCGACAGCGACTGCTTGATCTCGCGCTCGGTGAGGGCATAGCCGTCGCGCTCCACGTTCGTGGAGTCCGAGAGCATGAGCTGTACGCCGGGGGCCGAGAACTCGGCGAAGCCCTCCAGGTCCGTGACGTTGGTGTCATCCAGTGGCGTGCGGTCGATCTTGAAATCGCCGGTGTGCACGATGCGGCCCGTGGGCGTCTCGATGCCCAGGCCGAAGCCCTCGATAATGGAGTGGCACACACGGAAAAAATTCACGGCAATATCGCCAAAATCCACGCGTTGTCGGCCCTCGACCGGACGCAAGTCCACATATCGGTCTAAGTCGTGCTCCCTGAGCCTGGACTCGATGAGCGCCAGCGTGAAACGCGAACTGTAGATCGGGGCATCCACATAGGGCAGCAGCCAGGGCAAAGCGCCGATGTGATCCTCGTGGCCGTGGGTAATGATGATGCCCTTGAGCTTGTCCTTGCGAGCAAGCACGAAATCGAAACGTGGGATGACGATGTCGATGCCGAAAAGATAATCCTCTGGAAACATGATTCCGCAATCGATCATGATCATGGAATCCCCGCACTCCAGGACCATGCAATTGAGGCCGATTTCTCCCAGCCCGCCTAGGGGGGAGAGTGTGAAATTCTTGCGGCTATCCGCCATGCCTATGCATCTCCAGGTAGGCTCTGCTCATGGCCTGCTGCAGGTTTTCCTTGAACTGTTCCCGCTCTTTAAGACTATAGCTGCCGGGAGCCACAGGCGGCAAGGCCTTGATCCTAACCGTACCCGGCCGGATGAACCAGTGGCCCTTGGGCATGATCTCTCCGCTTCCGGACATGACTACAGGAGCCACGGGCAGGCCGGTCTTGATGGCCAGAATGAACCCGCCGGCCTTGAACTCCTGGAGCTGGGAGAAGTCCCGGCTGCGAGTGCCTTCGGGAAAGATGACTATGCTGATCCCGGAGTTGGCGATCTCAACGGCTTCCTGGATGGCCTGCATGGCCTTGCGCATCTTGGCCCGATCAATGGAGATGTGGCCCACGCGGCGCAAGGCCCAGCCGAATACGGGAATCTTGAACAAACTATCCTTGGCCACCATGCGCACTGACCATTGGTCGAGGCAAGCGGTAAGAAGGGGAATATCGAAATTGCTCTGGTGGTTGGCCATGAATACGTAGGTCTGCCCAGGGGCCAGAGCCGAGAAGTCCGCTTCGACCTTGATCCCGGCTAGGGCCAGACAGGCCTTGGCCCAGATGCGCTGACTGAGGTCGGCGGGTTTGTTGGCGAAGGATCTGCCGAAGAGGATGCACAGAGTGCTAGAGACGACAGTCACCAGAGGATAGAAGGTAAAGAAAATGATGGTTCGAAGCATGCGATTACTTTCTCCGCGCAAGTGTTCACACACCTAACCCAAAAGGGGGCAAGGAACAAGGCGGAAAATGAAATCCGGTGCGGTTTTGACGAGATAGAAGAAGCTTATCTCTGAATGGAAGGAGCATACAATCTTCCAAGTCAGAGTTCGGTCCAATCCCCGGCGGCCTTGATACGACGTAAGATCGCGCAGGCAATTTGCAGGCTCTCCACCTACTTTTGTTGCATAAATTGCCGGGTGAAACCTGAACCTGGAACTCGCTGGCTACAGTCCACCTAAGATGGAACCCACTGCGGCCAGTCCAAAAACAGCCAATACGAAACAGGAAGCCAAGTCGATCCAGCGGGCCTTGTCGGCCAGGACCGAGCCGAATAGGCTGGTGCCGCCGGACAGCAGCAGCCACCAGAGGCAGAAACCGGCAAAGACGCCTGCAACCATGACCGAAGCGCCTGGGAGCCCTGGGAAACGCTCAACCCAGGCCGGCGAATATGCCCGCAAAGGACATAATGGAATGGCCCATATAGAAGAGGGCTAAGGAAGGTAAGATTTCCCCAGCCTTTGTGTAGTGCGCTTTAGCGGCGGTTTTCGGGCAGGGTCGGGCGATACGGTCAAGAATCCCAGCCGGGCCATTGCCGGCCCGGCCGAGTACAGTAGCGGATCATGCCTTTACCTTCTCGTATATCACCATCCCCTCCTCCAGTTCCCCGGCGAAGGTCATGCCACACTTCTCCAAGACCCGAATGGCCGAGACATTCTCGGAAAACGTCTGCGAGTAGCAACGCTTGGCGCCATGGGCAAAAGCCCAGTCCATCATGGCCTTGACCGCCTCCGTGGCGTAGCCGTGACCGCGGTGGGCATCTACGATGGAGAAGCCCACGCGTACCGAACCATCCTCGTCGGGCATGCCGTTGAAGCCGGTGGAGCCGATGACGCGACCGCCGGCCGGGTCGGATTTGCGGATGACGTACCAGATGAGCCACCCGGTTCGTTCCGGATGGGAGGCCAGCGTGTCGGCGAAATAGGTCAAAGCTCCGCCGATGATGGGTGTGGGCCAGCCCGGATCGGGGTAGGCGCCCAGGAGGGCGGCGAAGCGGTTGGGGCTCTGAAGGGCGGCCTGGGCCAAGGCCGGCGTTCCGGCCACCAAACGCAGCCGGGGGGTTTCAATCTCATGGGGAAAGGCCATTCAGCTCTCCTTAAGACGTTATTGTGGCAGGCAAAAGTAAAGGGCGGCCGTGAAAGCCGCCCTGATCCGTTTACTCGGCCTGTTTCCTGCTTTCCGCAATGACTTTTTCAGCTACGGGCGGAGGGCACTCCTCATAATGGTCGAACTCCATGGTGAAGGTGCCCTGCCCTCCGGTCATGGAGCGCAGATCCGGGGCGTAGCGCAGCACCTCGGCCATGGGCACGTGGGCCTTGATCTCGGTCACTCCACCCTGGGAGTCCGAGCCGAGCACCTTGCCGCGTCGGCTGGACAGGTCGCCGATGACATCGCCCATGAACTCGTCGGGCACGAACACGCTAATGAGCATTATGGGTTCCAGCAGCTTAAGGCCGGCCTTCTCGCAGGCCGCCTTGAAGGCCAACGAACCAGCCACCTTGAAGGCCATTTCAGAGGAGTCCACGTTGTGATAGCTGCCGTCGAACAGCTCCGCCTTGAAGTCCACCACCGGATTGCCCGTAAGCGGGCCTCGCTGGGCGGCTTCTTGGATGCCTTTGTCCACGGCCGGAATATACTGGCGCGGAATGGCGCCGCCAACAATTTTGTCCTCAAAATCATAGCCGGCGCCCTGCGGCAAGGGAGCGAAGCGCACGTGGCAGTCGCCGAACTGACCGCGGCCGCCGGACTGCTTCTTATGTCGACCCTGGACCTCGGCCTTACCCTTGAGGGTCTCGCGGTAGGGCACCTTGGGCGTCTTGAGCACGACATCGACTTTGTAGCGGCGCCTGGCCTTCTCCACTGCCGTCTCAATGTGCATCTGGCCCATGCCCGAGAGCAGGATATCGCTCGACTCTTCGTCGCGGAACAGATGCAGCGTGATGTCCTCGTCCAAAAGCTTGTTCACGGCCTGGAAGACCTTATCTTCCTCGCCTTTTTCCTTGGCGGCCAAGGCGAAAGTGATGAGCCTTGCGGGAAGCTGGGGCTTCTCAAGCACGAAAGGCGCTTTTTCGTCGCACAGGGTATCACCGGTGTGTGTGTCCTTGAGCTTGGCCACGGCCACGATGGCTCCGGGGCCAATGGGCTCCTTGGCCGGTGTCTGCTCCTTGCCTTGCAGAAAAAGCGGTTGCCCGATGCGCTCTGAGTTCCCTCGTTCGGGGTTGGCCAGGGTCGGAGTGCTGCCGGGCGCCAGGGTGCCGGAGAGGATGCGCATGACCGAAAGCTGGCCCGCGAAAGGATCAGCCAGGGTCTTGAACACGAAGGCCGCGAAAGGCGCGTCCGGGGTCGAGGAGCGCTGCTCGCCTTTGGCCGAAATCCAGGGCGCATGGGCGGTCGGCGGCGGCAGCAGATCCTGGATGATATCCAGAATCTGTCGTCCACCCTTGTTCTCCAGGCCGGAGCAGACCGAGACGGGCACCAGCTCGCCCGAAGCTACACCCTTGGACAGGCCGCGGGTGATCTCCTCGGGACTCAGACTGCCCACCTCAAGGTATTTCTCCATGAGCTCCTCATCGCTCTCGGCGATGTTCTCGATCATGGTCTCGCGCAGGGCCTGGGCCTCGTCGGCCAGGTCGGCCGGGATAACGGCATCGCTCATTCCGCCCGAGCCGTCGAACATGACGGCCTTGCCGGCCAACACGTCCACTAGGCCCTTGAAATCTTGCTGCTGGCCAATGGGCATGTACAGGAGAACGGGACGTATGCCGAGCTTGTCCTTTAGGTCTTGGAAAGCCATGTCGAAGTTGGCCCTGTCGCGGTCGAGCTTGGTGATGACGACCATGCCGGGCAGCCTGCGGGACTTGGCCTCATTCCATATCTTGCGCGTGAGCGGTTTGACTCCGTCCACCGCATCGATAACGAGCACCGCGCTATCCGCAGCCGAGAGGAGATAGGAAATGTCGCCGATGTAGTTATTATCGCCGGGAGTATCGATGAGATAATGCGGGTTTTTATTCCACAGGTAGCGGAAGAAGCCGGGCTGAATGGACCCGCGCCGTTTGGTTTCCTCTGGTTCGTAATCAAGAACCGTTGTGCCCTCTTCGATCTTACCGAGGCGGTTCACTGCCCCGGCGCTATGGAGCAGCATCTCGGCCACGGAGGTCTTGCCGCTGCCCCCGTGGCCGATCAAGGCGTAGGTCCTTTGTTTCTCCAGCATGCGCATCTCCCTTCCCTGAAGTTATTGCCATGAGCTGAAACTTGAACCGATATGGAAAGTGTAATTTTCTCCGGGTTTTGGTTTAATGATACTACCAGCTATAGGAAGCGGACTGCGAGGTTGTCAAGTCAAGGGACAAGGCCCGGCAAAGCGCCTTTTGGATCTGGCTAATGGCCTCCGAGTGGGTTTGCCCTGCCATGGACTATCCGCTGCTTGCGTCCTGCCCGTTTTTTTAACGCGGCTAAGCCTCGTTTATAGACCCGATCGAAAGTGCTTTAATGGCTCCCCAAGCCATGTTCCGATGCCCATGCGATCCTCCACACGGATTCCTCGCCTGCGGTCACAAAAAATAGGCACATATGGCCCTTGTAGCCGGAGACATTCTTCTCTATCAAGGACCGGTCTTGCAGAGAACGAATGCGTCAAGGAGAATCATATGGTTGAGGAAGGCAAAAAAGCGGCCGGGCCGGAAGAGTCCTTCGCCGATCTTCTCCACGATTACGAACAGGGCAGAGGCGAAGGCCTCAAGGTCGGAGACAAGGTCGAATGTAAGATCGTCTCCATCGGTGCCGATGCCGTTTTCGTGGATACAGGAGCCAAGGCGGACGGAGTGGTCGCCGCCGACGAGCTCAAGAACGAGGAAGGCGTAATCCCCTTCGCCGAAGGGGACGTGTTGCAACTTTATGTTGTGGATGTCTCCGGCGGACAGGTCAAGCTCGCCCGCGCCCTATCCGGGGCAGGCAGCATGGAGGCCCTGCGCGGCGCTTACGAAAGCCGTGTGCCTGTGGAAGGCAAGGTCAAGGAGGCCGTCAAGGGCGGCTTCAGCGTAGAGGTCATGCGCAAGCGGGCTTTCTGCCCAGTGAGCCAGATGGATATCCAGTACGTCGAGGACCCCTCGGTCTACGTGGATAACACCTACGAGTTCATGATCATCAAATTCGAGCAGAACGGCCGCAACGTCGTCCTGTCTCGCCGCGAACTGCTGGCCCAGGCTCAGAAAGAATCCGCAGCGAAGTTCCAGGCCGAGATCAAGCCCGGCGCCATCATCGAAGGCACCGTGAGCAAACTCATGCCCTATGGCGCCTTCGTGGAGCTCATGCCTGGTCTGGAAGGCATGGCGCACATTTCCGAACTCTCCTGGTCGCGGGTCGATGATCCTTCGGCCGCGGTGCAGCCCGGACAGCGGGTCAAGGCCAAAGTGCTCGCCGTGGAGCCGGGCAAGAAGGAAGGTCGCCTCAAGATTTCCCTGTCCCTGAAGCAGACCGAGGCCGACCCCTGGACTACCCTCGGCGACCGTTTCCAGGCTGGCGACACGGTGCAGGGCAAGGTAATCCGCTTGGCCGACTTCGGCGCCTTCGTGGAGATCGCCCCAGGCATCGAAGGCCTCGTGCACGTAAGCGAGATGAGCTATACCCGGCGCATCTCCAAGCCCAGCGATGTGGTCAATCCCGGTCAGGAAATCTCGGTGAAGATCAAGGATGTGGACTTGGCCAACAGGCGCATCTCCCTGTCCCTGCGCGACACCGCCGGTGACCCGTGGGAGCAGGTGCCCGAGAAGTTCAAGATTGGCCAAGCCTATTCCGGCGTGGTGGAGAAGCAGGAAGCCTTCGGCATCTTCATCCAGCTGGAACCGGGCGTGACCGGACTGCTGCCCAGGTCCCGCATCTCCAAGTCTCAGAAGCCGGCCAGCTTCGAGGCCCTCAAGCCCGGCGACACGGTTCAGATCACCGTGGACGAGATCAATCCCACCGAGCGCAAGATCACTCTTGGCACCGGCGAGGATCGCGGAGCCGAGGACTGGAAGAAGTTCAGCAAGCCGGCGGCGGCCCCTGCGGCAAGCGCGCCAAGCTCCGGCTTCAGCACCCTGGGGCAGAAGCTCCAGGAGGCCATGAAAAAGAAAAAGTAGGCGTACCGCCTCTTCTCTTGGCAATGGAAAGCCCCGGCTGTCTCCGAAAGAGCAGCCGGGGCTTTTGTCTTATATATCTTATACTTTAATGCAGTCCGCTTGTGTCGGGCGTTGTGCAGGAAGCAAGAACCCTAGCGGACTCAAGCAGGCATGGCCCGCGCCAACCACTCGAGCATCTCGGCGAGCTGCTCGCGCACGCGCACGGGCGCGGTGCCGCCAGGGATGGTGCGCCGTGCCACGGCGGACTCGTAGGCCAGAATCTGGAACACGTCCTCGCCTATCAATTCCGAGAAGCCCCGCAGCTCATCCAGGCTCAAGTCCTCCAGGCGCTTGCCATGCTTTTCGCACCAGGCCACGGCCCTGCCGGTGACATGGTGCGCCTCGCGGAACGGCAACCCCTTGCCCACCAGGTAGTCGGCCAGTTCAGTGGCATTGAGGAATCCGCGCCCCAAAGCCGCACGCATGGCCTCGGGTACAAAGGCCATCTCAGCCAGCATGCCGGACATGCAATCCAGGGACAGGCGCACGGTCTTGTCCGTGTCGAAGAAGGGTTCCTTGTCCTCCTGGAGGTCGCGGTTGTACGTGAGCGGCAGGCCCTTGAGCGTGGTCAGCAGGCCGATCAGACTGCCATAGACCCTGCCTGTCTTGCCGCGCATGATCTCGGCCACGTCGGGATTCTTCTTCTGGGGCATGATGCTGCTGCCAGTGGCGTAGCCATCGGGCAGACGCACGAAGCCGAAGGCCGGGTTGGCCCAGATGATGATCTCCTCGCACAGGCGGCTCAGGTGAGCCATGATCAGGCTGCCGCAGAACAGGGCCTCGGCCGCGAAATCGCGGTCGCACACGGCGTCCATGCTGTTGCGAAAGGTGGCAGGGAAGCCGACATCCTCGGCTACGGACGCGGGGTCCAGTGGATAGGTAGTCCCGGCCAGGGCCGCCGCGCCCAAGGGCGAAACGCGCACGCGCACCAAGCAATCCATGATGCGCTCATGGTCGCGGCGCAACATCTGGGCATAAGCCAGCAGGTGATGACCCAGGCTCACAGGCTGGGCAGGCTGCATGTGCGTATGGCCGGGCAGCAGCGTATCCGCGTGCTCCTCCGCGCGTTCGCACAGCACTCCCACCAGCCGCGCCACCAGCTCGCCCCACAGTGCCAGCCGCCGCGAGACGTGCAGCCGGAAATCAAGGGCCACCTGGTCGTTGCGGCTTCGGCCCGTGTGCAGCCGCTTGCCCGCGTCGCCGATGAGTTCGGTCAGCCGGGCCTCGATGTTCATGTGTACGTCCTCGCGGTCCGTGCGCCAGGAGAACTCGCCCTGCTCTACCTCGGCCTGTATGGCCTCCAACCCGGCCACGATAGCCTGGGCGTCCTCGGCAGGAATCACGCTCTGCCGGGCCAGCATGCGCGCGTGCGCCTTGGAGCCCGCTATATCCTCGGCCCACAAATGTCGATCAAAGGATACGGACTCGGTATAGGCCTCCACCAGCGCATCCGTGCCGCCCGTGAACCGTCCGCCCCAGAGTTTTTTGTCCGCCATGCGCGCCTCCTGTCCGGTCCGGACACTAGTGTCCGTTCCGATGAAATCTGGAAAAGCAGGCGAATACTATCATTGCCTTAGGCGCGCAAGCTGCGCGGCTAAAGGCTTTATTTTGCAAAAAGCAAATAGATGGCGAAGAGCGGCAGCGTCTCATCCACAAAATTCGGCAGGGCCTTGCTTCAAAACCCACCCGCGATTTCCGGACAAGCCGCATCTCAGGCCTCGCGCGGATCATCGACGGATTGTTGTCGAGCGCCATCCAGAAGCCGATAACTTGTCGCGCAGTCTGTTCAGCTGGTCTGTCTCTGCCCACTCAGGCTATGCTTCCATTAATGTGGGCACAGGTCTTCAGCTGGAGACGACATGGCAAGACCCGACTTGGATATGGGGCGTATCCCTGCTCAAAGCGTCGAGGCCATCATGGCCGGCTTCGGCGTCGGGCCTGGCGGCCTCTCTCTGCCCGAGGTCCAGGCAAGGCTTGAGCGCCTGGGCGAGAACAACATAAGCCATTCCCGCGGCAAGCCACTGGCATTGCGTTTTTTGGACCAATTCACGCATTTGATGGCCGTGCTTCTCTGGGCCGGTGGCGGCATAGCCTTCGCGGCCCGCTTGCCACAACTCGGCGTGTCCATCTGGCTCGTCAATATCATCAACGGAGCCTTCGGCTTCTGGATGGAATACAAGGCAGAGAAGGCCATGAAAGCCTTGCTTCGCCTGATGCCGGAGTCCGTTACGGTCATGCGGGACGGAATCGTCATGAAAGCCGGCAGTGCCGGGATCGTACCCGGCGACGTGGTCATCCTGACCGAGGGCGACCGTGTGCCGGCCGACGGACGGGTCATCGAGGAATACCGCCTGCGCGTGGACCAATCGACCTTGACAGGCGAGTCGATACCAGCCTCCAAAACCGCCGCCATCGTCGAGAACAAAGGAATCGATGCCGCCAACCTCGTCTTCGCTGGCACCACGGTGTCCGCCGGTGAAGCCAAGGCATTGATTATCGCCACGGGCATGGACACGCTCTTCGGGCGCATCGCTGGCGAGGCTCAGGCTGTGCGAGAGGAGCCCAGCCCGCTGCAACAGGAACTCAGGCGGGTCACACGCAGCGTGACCTTCATCGCCCTGGGCGTAGGCCTCGTCTTTTTCCTGTTGGCCGCCCTGTTCGTCGGCGTGCGGCCGGCCGAAAGCTTCATTTTTGCCCTTGGCATGATCGTGGCCTTTGTTCCTGAGGGACTTCTGCCGACGGTCACCCTTTCCCTGGCCATGGGAGTCCGCCGCATGGCCGCGAACAACGCGCTCATCAAACGCCTCTCGTCCGTCGAGACCCTCGGCTGCGCCACAGTCATCTGCACTGACAAGACCGGCACGCTGACCGAAAACGAAATGACAGTCGTTTCCCTCTGGACTCCCGTCCGCCAGCGGCATGTGACAGGCACGGGGTATTCCGCGTCCGGCCAAATCGAACACATGGACGATGCCGCCAGGCTCGCGCTCCAGGCGGGCTGTCTGTGCAACACCGCGACGCTCACACCCAAGCCTCTGGGCGATCCCACTGAAATCGCTCTCCTCGTGGCCGCTGCCAAAGCGGGCCTGGATCCGGACGCCTTCCGCTCGCGCTTCAGGAAACTCCACGAAATACCTTTCGAGTCGGAGCGCAAACGCATGTCCGTCATCATCGAGGAGGACGGCCTGAAAACAGCCTATGTCAAGGGCGCTCCGGACAGCATCCTCGCCCTCAGCAGCCGCCTGTCCAGAAACGGCGACATGGAACCCATATCCGCTACGGCGCGCGACGAGATCATCGCGGCCAACGACACATATGCCCGCGCCGGCTACCGCGTCCTGGCCCTAGCGCGGAGGGAGCTGCCCCGTTCCTTCACTCTCCCCGACAATCCGGACCTGCTGCCCCAGGAGACCGTGGAGACTGACCTGGACTTCCTGGGGCTTGCCGCCATGCTAGACCCGCCGAGGCCGGGAGTGCTGGAGGCCGTGGACTGTTGCCACGCCGCCGGCATCCGCATCATCATGATCACGGGCGACAATCCCCTCACGGCCGAGAGCATTGCTCGCCGCCTCGATATTCTCCGAGGTCCGCAGGCCGTGGTCGTTTCGGGCTCTGATCTTGAGCGCATGGACGACCAAAGCCTGTCCGACAGACTGCGGGGAGATGTCGTATTTGCGCGCGTCTCACCCGAAATCAAGCTGCGCATCGTCGAGACGCTCCAGCAGCATGGTGAGGTGGTGGCCATGACCGGCGACGGCGTCAACGACGCTCCGGCCCTCAAGCGCGCCGACATCGGAGTGGCCATGGGCCGGTCCGGCACCGACGCGGCCAAGGAGGCCGCGGACATGATCCTGGCCGACGACAACTTTGCCTCCATCGTTCGCGCCATCGAAGAAGGCCGGGCCGTATTCGTCAACATCAAAAAATTCATCACCTACATCTTCACGAGCAATATCCCTGAAGCAATTCCCTTCTTTCTTTTCGTCATGAGTCTTGGCCGCATCCCGCTCGCCCTGGGCATAATGCTCATCCTGGCGGTGGACCTGGGCACCGACATGCTGCCCGCCATCGCCCTGGGGGCCGAGCCGGCCGAACCAGGAATCATGAAGGTCCCGCCGCGCGACCGGCGAGAGCGCCTTATCACGCCTGCATTGCTGCGACACTCATTCCTGTTCCTGGGGCTCATCCAAGGAATGGCCTGCATGGCCGTCTTCTACTATTACTACTGGACCAACGGCTACGCAGGGCAATGGCTGGATCTGCCGTCAGAAGGTCCTGTCTATGCCTCGGCCACGGCCCTGACCTTCGCGGCCGTGGTGGTCACCCAGATAGGCAACCTCTTTGTGCAAAGGGCCGGCTCGCGCTCCGCCTTCCGCATCCCCCTGGGAGGCAACCGTCTCCTGTGGCCCAGCATCGCGACGGAGCTTGCCGTCATGATCCTCGTGGTCCACGTTCCGTTCTTGCAGGGCATCTTCGGCACAGCTCCGTTTGCGGCTCGTGATTGGATCGTTCTAGCAGTGCTGATCCCTTTGCTCCCTTTGGCCGACGAACTCAGAAAGTGCGTGCTTCGGAAGAGAAGCCAAAATAAACGCGCTATGTCCTGATGAGGCCGCCACGTGCGCTTCCGGAGGAGCCGCCGGTAGCATCGTTCCCAGATGCAAATGGCGACCGGCCCTTCCACTTTGGAATGGAGCCGATCGCCGCACGAAGTATGAAATCGGCGGAGAGGCTCCGCCGGGCGTCCAAATGTTCTACTTCTTGGCCTTGAACCCACGCACGCGCAGGCCTTGCAGCCGGATGAAGCCGGCGGCGTCCTTCTGGTCGTAAACCTTGTCGGCTTCGAAGGTGGCCAGATCCATATTGTAAAGCGAATACGGAGACTTGCGAGCTACGGGGTACACGCCGCCCTTGTAGAGCTTAACGCGTACTGTTCCGGTGACCTTCTCCTGGGTCTTGTCGATCATGACCTGCAGGGTTTCGCGCTCGGGCGAGAACCAGAAGCCGTAGTAGACCATCTCGGCATAGCGCGGAATGAGCGAATCGCGCATGTGCATGACCTCGCGGTCCAGGGTCAGGCTTTCCAGGTCACGGTGCGCGGCGTGGATAATGGTTCCGCCGGGCGTCTCGTACACACCGCGGGACTTCATGCCCACGAAGCGGTTTTCGACCATGTCCAGGCGGCCAACGCCGTGCTTGCCACCCAGCTTGTTGAGCTTCTTGATGATCGCGGCAGGCGAGAGCTGCTCGCCGTTGATGCTTACGGGATTGCCTGCCTCGAAGCCGAGCTCGATGACCTCGGCCTGATCCGGGGCCTTCTCCGGGGGCACGCTGAGCAGATACGAGGCCGGGCCAGCCTCCAGCCAGGGATCTTCCAGCTCGCCGCCCTCAAAGGACAGGTGCAGCAAGTTGCGGTCGCAACTGTAGGGCTTCTCCTTGGTCACGGGCACCGGGATGCCGTGCTCCGTGGCGAAATTGACCAAGTCGGTGCGCGACTTGAACGTCCACTCGCGCCAGGGCGCGATGGTCGTGATCTGCGGGGCCAGCGCCATGGAGGTCAACTCGAAGCGCACCTGGTCGTTGCCCTTGCCCGTGGCGCCGTGGGCCACGGCCTGAGCGCCTTCGGCCAAGGCGATCTCGACCATGCGCTTGGCGATGAGCGGCCGGGCGATGGACGTGCCCAGCAGGTAGCGTCCCTCGTACAGGGCTCCGGCGCGCATCATGGGGAAGATGAAATCGCGGGCGAACTCCTCCTGCAGGTCCTCGACATAGGCCTTGGACGCGCCGGTTTTTTTGGCCTTGTCCTCCAGGCCGTCCAATTCCTCTTCCTGACCCAGATCGGCCGTGAAGGTGACGACCTCGCAGTCGTAGGTCATCTTAATCCACTTGAGGATGATGGAGGTGTCCAGGCCTCCGGAGTAGGCCAGGACGACTTTCCGGATATCGCTCATATCGAACCTCGTGAACTGAATGTGTGGCTTACAGACTTACAATATTTCTCAGCTTCCAGCGTTCGCTCGGTAAGCTGCGCGAAGCAATCCTAATTACACATGTAAATGGTTCAAAAGCAATCCGTCGTTCCACTGACCCCACGCAACGCATTCGGGGCCAACTCGCAGGCCATCACATTTTCGTCGGGAATCGGATGCGTGGGTTTGATGCCGAAACCGGCGGCCGTCCTAAAGCCGTAGCGATGGTAGTAAGCGGGGTCGCCGACAAGGAGCACCGACGTGTAGCCTCTGGCCTTGGCCAATCTGAAACTCTCCTTGATCAGCGCGGAGCCTATCCCCCGGTTCCTGTACTCCAGGGCCACCGAAATGGGCGCCAAAAGAAGCGTTTCGAACTTGGTCTCGCCATCAACGACATGGGCCTTGGTCAGCATGATGTGCCCAACAAGCTGGCCATTTTCCTCGGCAACCAGGGCCAATTCGGGAATATAGTTGCCGCCGCTGCGTAGTTGGTTGACGAAATCCTGCTCCTTGCCATTGGAAACTTTCGCGGTCTGAAACGCGACTTTGACCAGGTCGTATATTTGAGGGAACTCTGCTTCTGTTTCTCTTCTAATGACCATGGCGAGTCCTTAAATAACTTCATTGCCCCCAAGCCTCGCGGTCCTCATGACTAAAGGGACCACATCCCCTGGCGGGTGGGGTTCGGGGAGGAGCGAGCCGCTCTGGCAGGCAACGCCCTCCCCTATTCACATCTAGATCGTATGAAACGGCTTCGGGCCGGGGCGGTCGTCCGCGAACTCCCTGGCCGTGGACTCTGGAGCATGGCCGAAGACCCATTCCAGGATAGCCTTCTGCATGTGCAGGCGGTTTTCGGCCTGATCCCAGACAATGGAGGCCGGGCCTTCCATGACTTCGTCCGTGATCTCCTCGCCTCGGTGGGCCGGCAGGCAATGCATGACCTTGACCTCGGGATCGGCCAGCTTGAGCAGCTCGTCATTGACCTGGAAGTTGGCAAAGGGCTTGGACCGTGCGCCCTGCTCGCTCTCCTGGCCCATTGATGCCCACACGTCGGTGTTCACGTAGTGCGCGCCATCCATGGCCAGCTTGGGCTCATGGGAAACATGAATCCGCGCTCCGAGCTGCACGGCCTTGTTCAGGATGCGGGCATCGGGCTCGAAACCCTTGGGTACGGCCAAGGACAGGTAAAACGGGAAGTATATGGCCGCATTGATCCACGAATGGGCCATGTTGTTGCCGTCGCCTATCCAAGCCACCTTGAGATCCTTGAAGGACGGGGTGCGCTCGTACATGGTCAGCAGGTCGCTGAGCACCTGGCAAGGATGGTGGAGGTCGGACAAGGCGTTGACCACCGGCACGCTGGCGTACTCGGCCAACTCTTCGAGTTTTTCCTGTCCGAACGTGCGCACGATCATGCCCGCGCAGTAGCGCGAAATGACGCGGGCCGTGTCCTTGAGGGGCTCGCTACGGCCGAGCTGGGACTCATGGGGGGTCATGAAGATGGTGTCGCCGCCCAGGTGACGCACGGCCATCTCGAAAGACAGACGTGTGCGGGTGGAAGCCTTTTCGAAAATCATGACCAGCACCTTGCCGGCCAGAATTTGGCTCCTGTGGTCGGTGTCCTTCATCTCCTTGGCCCGTGTGACAAGGGCCCAGGATTGAGATCTAGGCATGTCGAGAATGTCGAGAAAGTGCTTCCACTTGTTGGGCATGGCGCGCTCCAGGGGCGAAAATGACGTGATGCGCCTATGCGCATCATGAAAAGATGAAACTTAGCCGCGGGATAAGCGGATGTAAAGCCTTTTACGTGCACAAGTCCGTCCGTGAACGCGTGCAGAGCCTGCGCCGGAGATGATGGCCGCCGCCAGTCCGGATGGTACGGCGATTAGAGCATTTTGAAAATGCTCTGCAAGCCATGCGGCGGCATGGCTTGCCGCTAGCTTCGGCGTAGGCGCAATTCACTTGCGCCGTAAACGCCGGAGCGGGCGTCTTAAAAGCAATCTGCTCTAGCAGCATGACCTGCCCCGAGCCGATCTTCATACGCTGAATCCAGACAAAACGCCCTTCATCTGGTTTACTTTCCAACTCGCCACTGGCATCGGTATTGCTGCTGCGAATGAAGCAATTCGCACCGGGAGCGGTCATGGATATTCTCTTCTCAGTCATCACCCCAAGCCGTGTGGATCGGCCCTTGGCACTGGCCCACGCCGTCAGCAGCGTCGAGGCGGCCGCTCTTGAGGCCGAACGGCTGAACCTGCTGCACCGTGAGCAGGTGGAACACTTGGTAGGCTTCGACGGCCAAGGCGGCACGCGGCCAAAGACGCTGCTCCCAACCAGTTTCATAGACTTCCCGCGTCAGGGCAATTTCGGCAACCACATACGACATCACCTGCTTCGCGCAGCCCGTGGCCGGCACGTGCTTTTCGTGGATGACGACAACGCGCTTCTTCCGGGAGCATTTGCCGCCTACCACCCGCATCTGCAAAACGAATTCATCGTCGCGCGCATCGACACGTCACTGGCTTTTGACATTCCTCACCTGCCACGCCCCGATGAAACCGGCAGCGCCGAAGCGGCTTTGCGCCAGGGAAACATCGACCCGCTCTGCCTGTGCCTGTCCCGTGACCTCGTGGTGGAACGCTGTCGGGGCTGGGACAACGAGGGCGGTTATGAATCGGACTTCCTGAATTTCCGCCGCTATTTTCGCCGCGCCCATGGGGCCGTGCGCATCGATGACGTGGTGGGAGTCTACGACGCCGGCCGCGGCCTGGATGTGCAGGGCCTCAACGAACGCCAGCGCAAGCTTGTACCCCCGGCAACGCAGTAACGTATTTGACTGCCGCTGCCCAAGGCGATACAGACTCATTCCTTGTAGGGGAACTTCAACCGCAACAGCCGCCCCCCAGGGCCGCGGCCACGGAGCATGACATGAGCCTTTGTCCCTGCGCATCAGGTAAGAATTTCAGCGAGTGTTGCGAACCCATTATCAAAGACCAGGCCAAGGCTGGAGGTCCCGAGGCGCTCATGCGCGCTCGCTACACTGCCTTTGCCGTGCAGGATATCGATTTCCTGCGCGAGTCGCTTATGCCCGGCACTCGCCAGGATTTCGACGAGCAGGCCGTGCGCCAATGGGCCCAGGCAGCGCAGTGGCCGGGCGTCGAGATAGTCACTTCGGAACTCGCGGCGGACGGCGAAAGCGGCGTTGTGCATTTCATCGCCCGCTATACAGTAAACGGAAAGCCCCAGGAATTTGAGGAAAAGGCCATTTTCCAAAAGCAGCAGGGGCTCTGGTACTACGTTGACGGCGAAGTCAGAGGCCAGACCACCTACCGTCGTGAGTCGCCCAAGATCGGCCGCAACGATCCCTGCCCCTGCGGCAGCGGCAAGAAGTATAAGAAATGCTGCGGCTAGCGAACCTGCCGCAGGTTAACCATCAACCGCGAGGAGCCTCAATGCGCCTTGCATACCTGATCGCGCTCGCGCTGCTCGCCGTCCTGCTGGCCGGCCCGGCGTCAGCGGCGGAAAAAAGGAGCCACCCCATGGTGAAGCTTGAGACGAGCATGGGCGACATCGTCCTGGAACTGGATGCCGAGAAGGCCCCCAAGACCACGGAAAATTTTCTGCGCTACGTGCGCGAGGGCCACTACGATGGAACCATCTTCCACCGGGTCATAAACAACTTCATGGTCCAGGGCGGCGGCATGGACAAGAACATGAGCGAGAAGCCCGGCCATGAGCCCATCGAAAACGAGGCCGACAACGGCCTGAAGAACGAGGCCTACACCGTGGCCATGGCCCGCACCAACGATCCGCACTCGGCCACGGCGCAGTTTTTCATCAACGTCAAGGACAACAGCTTCCTGAACCACAAGTCCAAGTCCGCCCAGGGCTGGGGCTACGCCGTGTTCGGCAAGGTGGTCGAAGGCAAGGAAGTGGTGGACGCCATCAAGGCCGTGCCCACGGGCAACCGCGGCTACCATCAGGACGTGCCGCTCATGCCTGTGGTCATCAACAAGGCCACCGTGGTCGAAGACAAGAAGTAGCCCACCGGCTGCTTTCCCAGGCCGTAAAAAAGGCCGGAAGCCCTAGGGCTTCCGGCCTTTCTATTTTGAAACGATGGGTCCAGGGAGATTATCTCCCTGGCAGGGTGAGGTCTGGAGAGGGACAGCGTCCCTCTCCAGTTTTCTTTTCCTAGAGCAGATTGCTTTTAAGACGCCCGCTCCGGCGTTGTCGGCGCAAGTGAATTGCGCCTACGCCGAAGCTAGCGGCAAGCCATGCCGATGCATGACTTGCAGAGCATTTTCAAAAGCAAAATGCTCTAATGCGCTCGCCGCGCCTGCACTCCATCTTTCAGGAGCGTGCTGGCGATGGGTTGCACATCCTCGGTGGCGCAGAACATGGCGCGCGGGGAACTCTCGCCGCAGGCGAGAGCCTTGTCCAGGACGTCATCCATGTTCTCCACCTGGATGATCTCAAGGTCCTTGAGGATCTCCTCGGGCACATCCTTGAGGTCCTTGGCGTTGTCCTTAGGAATGAGCACCGTGGTGATGAGGCCGCGATGCGCCGCCAGGAGCTTCTCGCGCAGACCGCCGATAGGCAGCACGCGCCCGCGCAAGGTGATCTCGCCGGTCATAGCCAGGTCGTTGCGCACGGGCAGGTTGACCAGCGCCGAGACCACGGAGGTGGCAAGGGTCACGCCGGCGCTGGGGCCGTCCTTGGGCACCGCGCCTTCCGGCACATGGATATGGATGTCCACGCTCTTGTAGAAGTCGGGCTTGAGGCCAAACATGTCCGAGCGCGAGCGCACGTAGGATATGGCCGCGCGAGCCGACTCCTGCATGACATCACCCAGCTTGCCGGTGATTTCCACCTTGCCCGAGCCGGGCATGAGCGCGGTCTCCACCGTAAGCAATTCGCCGCCCAGTTCGGTGTAAGCCAAGCCCATGGTCATGCCGACCTGGGGCGTTTCTTCCTTTTCGCCGTAGCGGAACTTGGGCACGCCCAGGATGGATTGGAGATTCTGGGCCGTAATCTGCACGGCCATCTCCTTGTTACCTTCCTCAACGAGCTTCATAGCCGTCTTGCGGCAGACGCTGGCCAGTTCGCGCTCCAGGCTGCGCACACCCGCCTCTTTGGTATAGCGACGGATGACTTCCAGCATTGCGTCGTCGGACAGAGAAAGGTTTTCTTCTGTAAGCCCGTGCTGCTTGATCTGCTTGGGCAGCAGGAAGCTGCGCGCGATCTGGCGCTTCTCGGTTTCCAGATAGCCGGGCAGCTCGATGATCTCCATGCGATCGCGCAGAGGCGCCGGGATGGAGTGCAGGCTGTTGGCCGTGGTGATGAAGAAGATCTTGGACAGATCGTAATCCAGATCGAGATAGTGGTCACCAAAGGCGTTGTTTTGCTCCGGATCCAGGACCTCCAGCAGCGCGGCCGAAGGGTCGCCGCGGAAGTCCATGCTCATCTTGTCCACCTCGTCCAGGATGAACACCGGGTTGTTGTACTTCACCCGCTTCAGGGACTGAATAATCTTGCCGGGCAACGCACCAACGTAGGTCCGGCGATGACCGCGGATCTCCGCCTCGTCGCGCACGCCGCCCAGGGACAGGCGCACGAAGGGTCGGTCCGTGGACCTGGCAATGGACTTGGCCAACGAGGTCTTGCCCACGCCCGGAGGTCCCACGAAGCAGAGAATGGGACCCTTGAGAGTGCCCACCAGGCTCTGCACGGCCAGAAACTCCAGGATGCGCTGCTTGGGCTTGTCCAGGCCGAAATGATCCTCGTTCAGAATCTGCCGCGCCTTGGCCATGTCCAGAGGCGTTTCCTTGAGCTCGTTCCAGGGCAAGTCGAGAATCCAGTCCACGTAGTTGCGCACCACGGTGTACTCGGCCGAGCTGGGCGGAATCTGCTTGAGCTTCTTGCACTCGCGCAGGCCCTTCTCACGGGCCTCCTCGGGCATGTTCTTCTCGCGCATGCGCTTCTCGAGCTCCAGGATCTCGGTGACCGGATCCTCCTCGCGCCCCATCTCCTTGGTGATGGCCTTGAGCTGCTCGTTCAGGTAGTAGTCCTTCTGATTCTGCTCCATCTGCGACTTGACCCGGCCCTTGATCTTCTTCTCCAGGGACGAAATCTCAATTTCGGCATTGAGCAGCCCGAAGGTCTCCTCCAGGCGCTTGATCGGGTCGAACTCCTCCAGGACCTTCTGCTTGGTGGCATACTCGGTCTTGAGGTGCGGCATGATGGCATCGGCGAGCCGCCCCGGCGCATTCAGGGAATTCATGGCCGCCACGGTCTCTTGAGCCAGCTTCTTGTTGACCTTGGCGTACTTGTCCAGGGCCTCGTGGGTGGCGCGAACCAGAGCCTGAGCCTCCAGAGTATCCGAGTCGTCATCGCTGATGGGCTCGGTCTCGACAATGGGATACTCGTGCTCGGGGTCGAAACGGTACGTTTCCTTGTCCCAGGTGGCGCGCTGAAGACCCTCGAAGAGCACCTTGATGGTGCCATCGGGCAGCCGCAGGAGTTGGAGAATCTTGCTCACAGTGCCGACGGAGAAAAGATCCCCAGGCTCGGGGCGCTCCTTCTCGGGCACGTTCTGGGTGACCAGAAATATCTTCTTGTCGTATTTGGTCAGCGCGTTCTCGATGGCCTTGATTGATGCCTCGCGCCCCACGAACAAGGGCACGATGGACTTGGGAAACATGACCACTTCGCGCAGCGACATGATCGGCAGCTCGATCCGCTCGAGGAAGGGATCGTTTCCGAAGGAGAAAAACTTGGACATCGCGCCTCCTGATTACGTTGGAACCGGCGGGAGGGAGAACCCGCAGGCCGGCAGGCAGCCGGGATTCCAGATTATTAAGGCCGCCGGTGAATATGTCAAACCGGCGGCCTTTTTTATCCCGCAAATGCGGGACGAGCTGCGTGTGTGTCGACTAGGCCGACTTGGCTTCCTGATGATAGAAGAGCAATGGATCCACGCCCTTTTCCACCACCGATTTATTGATGACGCACTCCTTGACCCCGGTCATGGACGGCAGACGGAACATGATTTCGAGCATGATGCTCTCCATCACGTTGCGCAGGCCTCGGGCGCCGGTCTTACGCAGAATGGCTTGTTGGGCAATGCCGCGCAGGGCGTTGGCCGTGAAGCGCAGTCTGACCTTATCCAGTTCGAAGAGCTTCTGGTACTGCTTGACCAGGGCGTTCTTGGGCTCGGTGAGCACACGCACCAGATCGTCCTCGCCCAGGTCGATCAGTGAGGTCACCACGGGCACGCGGCCCACGAACTCCGGAATCATGCCGAACTTGACCAGATCGTTGGGATGCGCGAAGCGCAGGAGCTCGCTTATGCTCAGCTCGCGCTTGCCCTCCACCTTGGCGCCGAAGCCCATGGCTCCGCCGCGCATGCGCTGCTGGATGATCTTGTCCAGGCCGATGAACGCTCCGCCCATGATGAACAGGATGTTCGAGGTATTCAGGCGGATGAACTCCTGCTGCGGATGCTTGCGGCCACCCTTGGGCGGGATGTTGGCATCGGTGCCCTCGATGATCTTGAGCAGAGCCTGCTGCACGCCCTCGCCCGACACATCGCGGGTGATCGAAGGCGAATCGCCCTTGCGCGCTATCTTATCGATTTCGTCGATGTAGACGATACCACGGCTGGCGGCCTCGATATCATAGTCCGCGTTCTGCAGGAGCTGAACCAGGATGTTCTCCACGTCCTCGCCCACATAGCCCGCCTCGGTCAGGGTCGTGGCGTCGGCGATGGCGAAGGGAACCTTGAGAACGCGCGCCAGCGTCTGGGCCAACAGAGTCTTGCCGCAGCCCGTGGGGCCAAGCAGCAGGATGTTGGACTTGTCGATCTCCACGTCCTCGCCGGCGGTATCGGCGTAGTAGACACGCTTATAGTGGTTGTGCACAGCCACGGAGAGGACTTTCTTGGCCTGCTCCTGGCCAATGACGTGCTCATCCAGCTGGTCCTTGATCTCCTGCGGGGTAAGCAGGCGGCCATCCTCGAGGCCCTCGGAGACGGATTCCTGGGCGATGATCTCGTTGCAAAGCGAGACGCACTCGTCGCAGATATAAACCTCGGGTCCGGCGATGAGGCGCTGCACCTCTTCTTGGACCTTGCCGCAGAAGGAGCAGCAGAGATCCGGGGGCAAATGCGAATTCTTGGCCATCTTCTTTCCTATCTTCCTTAGAAGCTCGTCCTTTGCTTGCTCGCTCCTGACGCGAGTAGCGTTATCTTAAACTGACGGGCGATAGAGTCCGCCTTGTACTTCCAACTGCGCAGTATCGAGCTTGGCTCGACAATCGCTCTTGGATGCCTCACATTCGGAGGCCGTCCATATCGTCATGGCCCGTGTAGCTGATCTTCAAGGGCATTAAGCTTTTGGCCCTTTTTCGGAAGCCGTCTTGCCTCTGGAAACCATGATCTTGTCGATAAGGCCGTATTCAAGGGCTTCCTGAGCGCTCATGAAGTAGTCGCGATCCGTGTCTCGCTCGATCTGAGCCAGATCCTTACCGGTATTCTCGGCCAAGATGCGGTTCAGGTCGGCGCGCATGCGCAGAATCTCGCGGGCGTGGATGTCGATATCCGAGGCCTGGCCCTGGAAGCCGCCCATGGGCTGGTGTATGAGGATGCGCGAATTGGGCAGAGAGAAGCGCATGCCCTTGGTGCCCGAAGAGAGCAGAAATGCGCCCATGCTGGCGGCCTGGCCGATGCATAGCGTGGACACGGGGCAGGAGATGTAGCCCATGGTGTCGTAGATGGCCATTCCCGCGGTCACGGAGCCACCAGGTGAGTTGATGTACATGTAAATCTCCTTGTCCGGGTCCTCGGACTCCAGGAACAGGAGCTGGGCGCAGATCAGGCCGGCAATATGATCGTCGATTGGGTAGCCGAGCAGAATGATGCGGTCTCGGAGCAGGCGGGAGTAAATATCGTAGGCCCGCTCGGTGCGACCGGTGGTCTCGATAACGATGGGAACTTGCGCAAAGGGCATTCGATTTCTCCTTTCGCGATTGGCCGAAGCCGGCCCGAAGTGGCCGGCACAGTCGCCGGTTCGCCGGGCTGGATCATCACTGAGTCTTGAACGATTATGCCGTACCCGTACAATTAGCCATTTCGAACCTTGATCTCAAGCCGAAAAACTATGGCCGCTTGAGCAAGTGTCAAGCAAGTATCGAGCCGGTTGGTGAAGTAGCAGCTTAGCCGCCTTGGACTTCGGGGTGATATGATTTTTTTCCACCTTGCCGGAAGCCCTGAAAATTAGAAGGCCGGCCCGGAAAGCCGGGCCGGCCGTTCGTCAACTATGCCGAAGCTTCGGCTCCACCCGCGCTCTGAGCGGGTGGGACCTCGGTAACTTCCGCGGTTTCGTAGATGAGTTCAGAGGCCTTGTCAGCCAAAATGCGATCCTTGATGTCATGGATGAGCCCGGTGCGCTCGTGGTACTCGCGCAGGTTCTCATACTCCTGTCCGGACTGGGCAGCGGCCTGGCGGATGACAGCTTCCACTTCCTGGGGATCCACGGTCAGGCCCTCGTTAGTGGCCACGGCCAACAGAAATACCTGAGTGCGGGCCATCTTCTCGGCTTCGGGCTTGAACTCGGCCTGAAGCTCCTCCATGCTCTTGCCCAGAGACTCCAGGCTCTTGCCACGGCGCTCCAGCCGCTCGCGGCGCTCGCTCACCATATAGCCGATGTTCTTCTCCACCAAGCTCGGCGGCAGCGGAATTTCCATGCCTTCCATAAGCTGGTCAATCAGCTTGTTCTGGGCCACGGACTTGTTTAGCTGCGTGCGGCTCTTGGTGTAGGATTCGGTAATGGCCTCGCGCATCTTGTCCACGCTCTCGAAGTTACCGGCCTTTTTGGCCAGCTCGTCGGTCATCTCGGGCAGCCGCTTCTCCTTAATGGAGTGCAGATGCACGCGCACTTCGGTGGACTTGCCAGCCAGCTTCTCGTTGATGAAATCGGCGGGGAAGGAGATCATGCCGGTGCGCTGCTCGTCGGGCTTAAGGCCGATGATGAGTTGCTCGAAGCCCTCAAGAGCCTGGCCTTTGCCCAGTTCGAGTTGAAAATTGTCGGCCTTGAGCCCTTCGAACTCACCACCAGCCAAGGCGGCGAAGCTTACGGTGACCACGTCACCGTCCTTGGCCTCGCGCGGCTCTTCCACCTCGGCCACTTCGGCCAGGCTTTCGCGTATGCGCTCCACAACGGCCTGGACTTCGTCGTCCTTGACCTCTACGGATTCCTGCTCAATCTTACGGCCTTTGTACTCGGGCAGATCAAGCCTGGGCGCAACCTCGAAGCTGACGGAATAGCTGAAATCCTCGCCCTTGACGATCTGACCGGCATCGACCTTAAGGCCGGACATGGGCACGAGCTTCAGCTCGGTAAGTATCTGATTGATATGCAGGTTGATGAGATCGGTGGTCGCTTCATCAAAGATCTGTTTGCGGTATCTGGCCTCGACCATATCCGTGGGCACCTTGCCCTTGCGGAAGCCTTTGACGTCGGCATCGCGGCGGTACAGAGCGGTGGTGGCCAGAATGGCCGAGGTGGCCTCCTCGGCCGGCACGGAAACCTGAATCTTGCGCTCCACTGGGGAAATTTCTTCGACCTTGTATTCCATGGGGCTCTCCTTCTCCTCGCTGGTATTCTACTATTTTTTTCAACCCCATGCCCCCATGCCAAAAAGCTGGACGATAGGGTCGGGATAATTTGCAAACGCCTTTTATAGAAGCCAAACAGCTCATGTGTCAATCCAGTTGAGATTCTGACAGCCGAAAGGCTCCTACGAACCAAGCCGTACAAACCACTATTAACCAAAGTCACACATTGACAACTCCAGCGACTCTCTTTAGCTGTCCTGCTTTTGCAATGTTAGGCTGAAACCACGGCGAATTTCACCGCACTGTACACAGGCTCGCGACATCTCTTCCTTTCAGCTGTTTCGCGCACCGACTTTCGGTTACAGGCTCAATCGCCCTATTCGTCAGTTTGCCAGAAAAACGACACCCCTCCCAGGCCAACACCTGTTCGGTACCTGAAGGCCAGCAACTCGTACGGAGATACAGCATGCGCAGAGTAATCACCTTACGAACCAAAATGATGATTTTCGCCCTAAGCATCGGCCTGACGCCACTTTTATGCATGGGCGTTTTCAGCATTTTCACCGCATCCAAAAGCCTTTCCAGACAAGCCTTCAACGAGTTGGAGGCCGTGCGCGACATAAAGCTGCATGCCTTGCGGCAGCATGTTAAGAGCTGGTGCGACACCATCGAGGTTCTGCGCGAGAGCGAAGACGTGCGCGGCGGGCTCGCAAGTTTGACAAGCTACGCCAACCGCGCCGCCATCCTGCCAGGCATGAGCATGGACGTGCGCTCCGATGACTACGAGCGGCTGCACGCCCGCCATCATTCCTTTTTTCAGCGCTATGTCGCCAACCTCGGCTACTATGACATCTTCCTCATCTCCTCCGAAGGCCGAGTGCTCTTCACCGAAGCAAGGGAATCCGATCTCGGCGCGGATCTCGCCGAAGGGCCCCTGCGCGACAGCGGCCTGGCAAAGGTTTGGCGGCAGGCAATGACCGGCAATCTGGCCTTTACTGATTTCGCGCCATACGCACCTTCGGCAGGCGAACCCGCGGCGTTCATCGCCGCGCCGGTCATGTCCGGCCCACGCACGGCCGGCGTCGTGGTTCTGCAGATCTCCATCACCGACATCAACGCCCTCATGGCCCAACGCTCGGGCATGGGCACCACCGGCGAGAGCTACCTCGTGGGCAGCGACACGCTCATGCGCTCCGACTCGCCCCTGGACCCGGAGCACCATTCCGTAAAGGCCTCCTTTGCTGATCCAATACTGGGCAAAATTGACAGTCTGACCGCCCACAAGGCGCTGAAGGGCGGAAGCGGCGTGGAGATTCTGGAGGATTTCAAGGGCCGGCGAGTGCTTTCGGCCTATGCGCCCTTGGACGTCCTGGGTGAACGCTGGGCTTTGCTGGCGGAAATCGAAGCTAACGAGGCCTTTGCACCTGTGCGCTCGCTGACGTTCGCGGCAGCCGGCATCGCCCTACTCGCCGCATTGGGTGTCGCAGCGGCCAGCTTCCTGTTCCTGCGCCGGGAGCTGCTGTCACCCTTCGCCAAGCTACAAGCTTATGCAGCCAGAGTTGCTGAAGGTGACCTGCAGGCTAAGGCTGAGATCGACGACCAAGCCGAGATCGGCAATCTGCAATCTTCAGTCAGCCGCATGGTGGATCGACTAAAGGCCAAAATGGCCGAGGCCGAGGCCAAGGGGAACGAAGCCTCCGAGCAGGCAGACAACGCCCAGGCTGCCTTGGAAGAAGCGCGGCGGCAGGAGGAGCGCGTGAGCATGCTTCTTGGCAAGCTGCGCCAAGTGGCCGACAGGGCCGACCAGATATCCGAACGCGTGGCCTCCTCGGCCGAGGAGCTTTCCGTGCAGGTGGAACAGGTAAGTGGCGGAGCCGAAGCACAGCGTGACCGCGTGTCCGAAATCGCCACAGCCATGGAGCAGATGAATGCAACCGTGGCCGAGGTGGCCCGTAACACCAACCAAGCCTCATCCCAGTCGCACGCGACCAGTGACGAAGCCGAAAAGGGCGCTCATGTCGTGGAGCAGGCCGTTGCCGCCATCGACCGCGTGCGCTCCCAGGCTTCCCGGCTCAAGAAGAACATGGCCGACCTTGGTCAGCAGACCGAATCCATCGGCAAGATCATGAACGTCATCAGCGACATCGCCGATCAGACAAACCTGCTGGCCCTCAACGCGGCCATCGAAGCGGCCCGCGCCGGAGAGGCCGGCCGAGGCTTCGCCGTGGTAGCCGACGAAGTGCGCAAGTTGGCTGAAAAAACCATGGGAGCCACCAAGCAGGTGGACGCAAGCATCCGCGCCATTCAGGACGCCGCGAAGCAGAATATGTGCGGCATGGACGACGCGACCACGGCTGTGGAGGAAGCTACGGACCTGGCCCGCAATTCGGGCCAGGCGCTACAACACATTGTTGGACTGGCCCAGAACAGCGCCCGCCAGGCCGAAAGCATAGCCACGGCAACGGAGCAGCAGTCCGCGGCGTCGGAGCAGATCCGCCGCAGCCTGGAGGAAGTCAACCGCGTCATCGCCGAGACCGTGAACGGCATGAGCCAATCATCCGCCGCCGTGCGCAACTTGTCGCAGATGTCCACGGATTTGCACCGGCTCATCACCGAGATGCAGGACGCGGGCAAGGCCTAAAGCACGCAAAAAGGGCCGGGCGATATGCCCGGCCCTTTCATAAGCCACTGGTGCGTGAGGGGAGACTCGAACTCCCATGGCTAAGCCGCCAGATCCTAAGTCTGGTGCGTCTACCAGTTCCGCCACTCACGCATGGCCGGCAACCATCATTCACGAAAAACGATTTCGGCCCTGACGTCAACCGTCGGGCCGAGTGTCCGGCGTAGCGGAGGCTTTTTGGCCTTTTTGGGGCGGCCTGTCAACTCGCTTTAATGCGCTGCCCCCATTGGCCGGCAACAAGATGATTCACCGGCCCACTCCCCTTCCCCACGGGGAAGCTCTCGCGGATGGCGGCGTTGAGGAATTCCTGGGAGCGGCGCACGGCATCTTCCATGGACAGCCCCAGGCCCAAATTGGACGCAATGGCAGCGGACAGGGTACAGCCCGTGCCGTGACGGCTCTCGCCGCCCACGCGCGGCATGGGCAGGCTGACAATCTTGCCGTCCGGCAGGCCCAGCCAGTCCGTGACCTGCTCCCCTTCGCGCATGTGCCCGCCCTTGATGAGCACTGCCTTGGGGCCGAGATCGAGCAGCGCACGCATGGCCGCGAAAACGTCCTTGGACGATTCGATCTTCAGGCCCGAGAATAGCTCAGCCTCGGGGATGTTCGGCGTGAGCAGCGTTGCGCGCGGGAAAATGTGCGTCTTCATGGCCGACACGGCCGAGTCCTGCAAAAGCTGGTCGCCCGACTGGGCCACGCACACCGGGTCCACTACCAGCGGAAAGGCGACGTCACGCAGGCCCCAGGCCACGGCCCGGATGATCTCGGCCGAGAAGAGCATGCCCGTCTTGGCCGCGGCCACGTCGATGTCCGCCAGTACCGTTTCCAGCTGCTTGGCCACGAATTCGGCCGGCGGCGCATGGATGCCGGTCACGCCCCGCGTATTCTGGGCCGTCAGGGCCGTGATGACCGACAAGCCGTAGCAGCCGTGGGCATGAATGGTCTTGAGGTCGGCCTGGATGCCGGCCCCGCCGCCGGAGTCCGAGCCAGCGATGGTCAGGATGGAAGGAATGGCTTGCACTGTCACCCCTAGAGCAGATTGTTTTTAAGACGCCCGCTCCGGCGTTGACGGCGCAAGTGAATTGCGCCTGCGCCTGCGCGGCGGGAAGCCATGCCGACGCATGGCTTGCAGAGCATTTTCAAAAGCAAATGCTCTAAAAAAGTTGCGTCTGGTTGAACAGTTCCTGAAGTCTCACCTTCAGGTGCGTGTAGCGCTTCTCCGCGTCGTTGGCGCGCAGGGCGATGCCCACGGCCTTGTCGCTGCCGATGAGCACGGCCAGCTCCCGGGCGCGGGTCAGCGCGGTGTAGAGCAGGTTGCGCTGCAGCATGATATAATGTTGCGTAACCATGGGCACCACAACGGCAGGGTACTCGCTGCCCTGGGACTTGTGCACGCTCACGGCGTAGGCCAGGGTCAGCTCGTCCAGATCCGCGGCCTCGAAGGCCACTCCCCTGCCCTCGAAATCCACCAGCGCCTCGCCCGCCTCCGGGTCCACGCTGGTGACCCAGCCCAGGTCGCCGTTATAGATTTCCTTCTCGTAATTGTTGCGCAGTTGCAGCACCCGGTCGCCGGGACGGAAGGTCGTGCGGCCGCGCACGATCTCCTGCATGCCGGACCTGAGCGGATTGAGCCGTTCCTGGAGCATGGTGTTGAGCGCCTGCGTGCCCACCTCGCCCTTGTGCATGGGCGTGAGCACCTGGATGTCCCGCTTAGGATCCAGGCCGTAAATCTCGGGGATGCGCTCGCACACGAGCTGCAGGATGAGCGCCTGCACGCGGGCCGGTTCGTCCTGGCGCACCCAGAAAAAGTCCTTCTTGGGCGGCACGGCCTTGCTGTCTTCGCCGGGGAACTGACCGTCGTTGACCCGGTGGGCGTTGGTCACGATCCAGCTCTCCTGAGCTTGGCGGTAGATGCGCGTAAGGCACATGCTCGGCACGACCTGGCTGGCGAGCAGGTCGGACAGAATGTTACCCGGCCCCACGCTCGGAAGCTGGTTCACGTCGCCAACCAGAATGAGCCGGCAGGTCAGCGGAAGCGCACGCAGCACACTGACGAAAAGCTGCGCGTCGAGCATGCTGGCCTCGTCGATGATGACCGCCTCGGCCTTGAGCTTGGAGTCCTCGTTGATCGAGAAGCCCTGTTCCGGCGAGTACTGCAGCAGCCGGTGCAGAGTCGAGGCGGACTCGCCGGAAGCCTCGGACAGCCGCTTGGCCGCGCGGCCCGTGGGCGCGGCGAGCTTGATCTTGAGCCCGGCTTTCTTGAGCGAGCGTACGACCATGCGCGTGATGGTCGTCTTGCCCGTGCCCGGCCCGCCGGTGATAATGAAGGCCTTGTTGGCTACCGCGCCCAGCACGGCCTCGCGCTGCTCATGGGAGAGCTTGATGCCGGTCTCGGCTTCCAGTTCCGGCAGGCCGCGCTCGACCTTCTCCAAGGTTGCCGTGGGTGCGGGATGGCTCACAAGATTGTACAGCCGCGAGGCCGTCTCCTGCTCCCAGCGATAGAAGTGCTGCAAATACACGCCGCGTTGCACGTCGGCCGTGCCGATCTCCTCGACCACCACGCGCTTGCGCTCCAGCAGGCCGGCCAGAGCCTGATGCAGCTTGGCCGACTCCATGCCCTCCAGCATGCGGTCCACCTGGTCTAGGAGCTTGTCCTCCGGGAAAAACAAGTGGCCCTTCTCGGACATGCTGAACAGGGCGTAGACGATCGCGGCCTCCAAGCGCACTTGGCTGTCGGGCGGCAGGCCCAGCTTCATGGCCATGACGTCGGCCGTGCGGAAGCCGATGCCGCGCACCAGATAGGCCAGCTCGTAGGGGTTCTCCTTGAGCCGCTCCACGGCCTCGGCCCCGAAGGCCTTGTAGATCCTGGCCGCGTAGGTGGTGGGTACGTCGTGGGACTGCAGAAAGAGCATGAGCGTGCGAATGTCCCGCTGGGTGCCCCAGGACTCGCGGATGCGCTCCAGGGTCTTCTTGCCGATGCCGTCCACTTCGAGCAGCCGCTCGGGCTCGCTCTCAATGATGTCCAGCACGGCCGTGCCGAAGGTCGCCACCAGAGCCTCGGCCGTCTTCGGCCCCACGCCCTTGATGAGCCCGGACGAAAGATAGCGCACGATGCCGTGTTCCGTGGCCGGATAGGTCTGTCGGAAGGAGGTCACCTCGAACTGTCGGCCAAACTTGGAGTGCACGATCCAGCGGCCGGACAGCTCCAGCATCTCGCCAGGCGTGACCTGGCCCAGGATGCCCACGGCCGTGACCAAGCCGGGCTCGCTGGCCGAGGCGGCGCGCAACACGCAGTAGCCGTTCTCGGCGTTCGAGTAGACCACCTGGCGAACCTCGGCCCTGAGCGCTACCTGGAGCGTTTCGGAACCGGCTTCGTCGCCAGGAAGAGCCATCTGCTGCTGTTCGCTCATTTCCACCGCTTTGATATGTCGCAGTGCTTAGCTGGGAAGGGCTCCGCTCTCCCAAGCCCCAGCCTGCCAGGTTGCACGGCCTCTTGGACCCGTGTATGGATCCGGCCGGCTCATGATGATTCTACGCTGCCGGTGTAAACGAGATTGTCGCTGCAACAGCCTCAATCTCGTTCACGAATGCTGTGGGCCGGGGGCCAAAGTAGTCTATTGAAAACGTCGATAAGACGAAAGCTGTGCCCTTGCAAATGACTACCGGAGGACCGCATGGTTTCCAAGGCTTTTTCGTACCTGTGCATGTCCACCGAGCAGTAGCTCAAGGGAGATAGACTCAGAGGACAACTCGAAGCATCCTGCAAATACGAAGACACGCACGGACTACTTGTCGAATCCCTGTATGACATCGGCGTCTCGGCATTCGGGGCGCAAACCGGCACACCGGGGTGCTTAAAGAGGTCCTCGGCCTTGTCGAAAAGGCAAGCTCAAGAGAAGCTCCCGCCTGCCTATCGGAAACTTCAACAGGCTTTCCCGAGAACAAGTCACCAAGGCTCTGCCGCAATTCATCTCGCTGGTCAATGCCGAGATAAGGG
The DNA here is from genome assembly GCF_000422545.1 of Desulfocurvibacter africanus subsp. africanus DSM 2603. NCBI lineage: Bacteria > Pseudomonadati > Thermodesulfobacteriota > Desulfovibrionia > Desulfovibrionales > Desulfovibrionaceae > Desulfocurvibacter > Desulfocurvibacter africanus. The sequence goes on along the minus strand of NZ_AULZ01000029.1, from coordinate 234 downwards.
GTAAGGTCACACTTTCTCTCAAGAGGCTCTTGCCATCGGGGCAGGGTCTATTCATGGTCTAAAGCAGATTGCTTTTAAGACGCCCGCTCCGGCGTTGACGGCGCAAGTGAATTGCGCCTACGCCTGCGCGGCGGCAAGCCATGCCGACGCATGGCTTGCAGAGCATTTTCAAAAGCAAAATGCTCTAGGGCCTGTTCACACTAAAGCAGTTTATGAATGAAGATAAGGGCCCAG